>CALMUU010000152.1:5000-12332 GCA_937872965.1 uncultured Actinomycetes bacterium | reverse complement strand
TTCACTTGAACAAAAGCCATGCGCATTTGCGCTAATGCAGCGGTGAGAGGTTCTGCGTGTTGCGCCATGCGATCGCCGAGTCCATCAACAACGGCACCCATTGCGTCAATGCACAATGAAGCTTCGGCGAGGCGAGCTTCGCGTTCTGTTCCTTGCGCTCCTGCAGCTTCACTTAAGTGCACGCTGGCGAGTTCGTAAAATCCCACAATGTGGTTTCCAATGATGTCGCGAGCTGGGGTCGACAACAATTCGGCACGCATTTTTGAGATCTGCTCAAGGGCAGCTTGCTTTTCTTCTTCGCTCATTCCTTCGAATGGGTCGCCCATGCCGTCAGGGTTTGCAGCAGCTTCATCTGCAGCCTTTTGAGGGTTTTCTTGTGCGGGAACCTCGCCGCCTGGTGTCCATAAGCCTGTCATCTGCTAACCTTTCAGTCTCACAATATTGAGAAAGTGAACTTGGAATACAGTTCCACCTCGCAAGGTGCTCTGTTTATAACGAACAGAGTTTAGCGACACTTCGTGTCCATTCCTTCGTCGGGGTTGATGGCAGAGCATGCCACGCAGATTTATTCTGCTGTGTTTTTGCGGGCCGTACTTTCTCCGCATTTTGCCACACGGGCATTATGTATAACAGAGAAAGGGTGATGGCCACATCGCAACACTAGAAACTCGTATCAACGACAGGATCCAAGCAAACGAAGTCCGTGTTATTGGTGATGACGGAACACAATTAGGAGTTCGTTCCCTCTCCGATGCACTTACGCTTGCGCAAGCTGCAGATCTTGATTTGGTAGAAATAGCTCCCGGAGTTGTTCCCCCCGTATGTAAAATTATGGACTTTGGTCGTTTCAAATACGAGCAGGAACAAAAAAAGAAGGAAGCTCGTAAAAAGGCAACGAACATCGTGGTTAAGGAAATGAAATTCCGACCCAAAATTGATGGCCATGATTACGAAACCAAAATGAATCACGTTCGACGTTTTCTTACCGAAGGCTCAAAAGTAAAACTGACGATCATGTTTCGTGGTCGAGAGATGGCTCACCCTGAATTTGGGCGCCAACTTCTTGAACGTGTTGCAACAGATCTAGAAGACATTGCCATTGTTGATCAAGCTCCTCTACAAGATGGACGCAACATGACGATGATTTTGAATCCGACGGTAAAACCAAAGAAAAACACAGAAAGCAAACAGCTCGCTCGAGGAGAAAAGACCTACAAGAACTTTTCAACGCTTGACCGCATTGAAGGAAAACTCCCCAGTGAAGCTGATGTAGAAGCTGCAACTGCAGCAAAAGCAAAAACGAAGACAAAGGAAGCCGCACGCAAACACGATGAACTCGACGGAATCGACTTAGATGGCGATGCCGACGACACCGTGAGCGCATAAGGAGAAGATATGCCAAAGGTAAAAACTAATAAATCAGCAGCGAAGCGGTTCAAGGTAACAGGCAGCGGAAAAATTCTTCGTCGCAAACACGGTCGCGCCCACTTGCTGCAAAAGAAATCATCTGCACGTAAACGTCGTCTCGGTGAAGAAGCTGAAGTGACGGGCAAAGATGCAAAGAAAGTAATGCGTCTTTTAGGCAAGCGATAACACTGGAATAACAAGAGATTTAATAGAGGAGAACAACCATGGCACGTGTAAAGCGCTCAGTGCATGCGAAAAAAGGACGTAAAGCAATATTGGCAAATGCCAAGGGTTACCGTGGTGCACGACACCGCACCCTTCGTGCTGCCAATGAAGCGGTGATGAAGGCTGGTCAATATGCATATCGTGACCGTCGTGCAAAGAAGGGCGAGTTTCGTCGCTTGTGGATTGTGCGTATCAATGCTGCTTGTCGTTTGAATGACATTAGCTATTCGCAATTCATCGCCGGGCTCAAAAGTGCCGAGATCGATGTTGATCGCAAGATCTTGGCGGAACTTGCAGTGAATGATCCTGCAACGTTCGCTTCTCTTGTCACTCAAGCCCAAGCAGCCCGCAACGCCTAGGCCTTTTTGTCATCCTAAATACACGTCATCCTGAACCGACCGAAGGTAGTCCTGAGCAGAGCGAAGGAGCTCGTGAAGGATCTCAGATTCTTCGTTTCACTCAGAATGACGCAGCCAGGGTCAACCTCTGGAAAGGTCGAGACAGACAATGAACGGATCGCGGCTCAGCCGTAACGACATTACAGAACTTCGAGAACTTGCTCGCAGTTCTTCTCTTCGTAATGAAATGCGCCAAGTCGTTGTCGAGGGTTATCGAGCAATTTCAGGGGCGAAACTTTCGGGAGCGCGTTTTCGAAGCATTCTCGTGACCGACCAAGAAGATACCCGCGTTGCTAGTATCGATGCAGATAAATATGTTGTTGATTCGGCTGCATTGGAAAGAATCGCGACAACAACAAATCCTCAACATGCCGTGGCGATTTGCGACATGCCTATCACGAACGTGGATGACATTGTGTCGGGAAAGCTCAGTAAGGAGCCCATCTTTATTCTCGATAATGTTTCCGACCCCGGCAATGTGGGTACCATCATTCGTTCCGTAGTGGCATTTGGCCTCGGAGCAATTGTCACAGTGGGAGGTTGCGATGCTTTTCACCCCAAAGTTGTGAGATCCAGCGCAGGAACTATTTTTGGCTGTCCCATCCTTCCTGTTGATGAATATGAGCTTGCCGATGCGCTCAAAAGGCGAGAAGTCTTTGCTGCTGCAGCTCCTATTCCTGGAGAAGAAGCCGTAACTCTTGACCAATGTTCATTCCCTCAAAACGCCGCGGTGGTCTTCGGTAATGAAGCTCATGGAATTATTACGCCTTATTTTGAAAATAATACCCGCCCCTTCTCCATTCCCATGGCAGAATTGTGTGAATCGCTCAATGTGGCCATGACCGCAACAATCGTTGCGTACCATCTTGCAGCGAGCAGAACCCGAAAGTCGAGCAATTCGTAATGGACGCACAGAGCATTACATCACAACTAGACGCTGCGCACGCCAAGGCTGTTGAGGAAATTGGAGCAGCAGCGGACTCTGCTGCCCTTAAACTTCTTGATCAGCAATACTTAGGAAAAACCTCACTATTTTTGGAACTTAAAAAAGGTACCAAAGATCTTCCCAATGAAGATAAGCCCATAGTTGGAAAATCTCTCAATGTGTATCGCGAAGGAATTCTTGCATTAGTCGAAGCGAAAAAAGCAGAGCTTGCTGCCGGTGAAAATAGTGCGCGCTATGAATCCGAACGACTTGACCTAACCTCGGGAACTCATGGTCGTTCGCGAGGGCACCTTCACATCGTTACTCAAGTGAAGCGGGAGCTCGAGGATATTTTCTTCGGTATGGGATACACGATGTCTGAAGGTCCGGAAGTCGAAACCGACTGGCATAATTTCCAGGCGTTGAACTTTCCGCCAGCGCACCCTGCGCGTGCAATGCAGGACACTCTCTTCGTCGACGCTGGTGATGGTGAACAGTCAGTATTGCGTACGCACACATCACCTGTTCAAATTCGTGCGATGTTGGCAAGTGATCCACCGATCTATACCATCGCAACAGGTCGCACATATCGTAACGAAACAATTGATGCTCGACACTCGCCGGTATTCCATCAAATTGAAGGGCTAGCCGTCGACACCAACATCACGATGCGAGATTTGCGGGGAACGATTGAAACGTTCATGAAAAAACTCTTGGGTGAAAAAACAAAGTCGCGATTAATTCCGTCGTTCTTTCCGTTCACGGAACCCTCTGCCGAATTCGGCGTGTCGTGTCCATTCTGTGAAGGTAGCGGTTGTCGCGTGTGTTCGCATACCGGGTGGATTGAAGTTGGTGGATGTGGAATGGTCGACCCCAATGTGTTCGAAGCTGTGGGTTACGACACAGAAAAATACACAGGTTTCGCTTTTGGTTTTGGAATCGATCGTATTGCGATGTTGCGATACGACCTCGACGAGATTCGTGCAATATTTGATAACGACGTTCGTTTTCTCGAGCAGTACTAAGGAACGCAGATGAAAATACCTCTTTCCTGGCTCTCAGATTTCATGGACATCAACCATTCACCCCAAGAGTACGTTGACATGCTTAACCAACTTGGTTTTGAAGTTGAAGGCATTGAACGTCCAGGTGGAGAAATTCGTGGTGTCATCATTGTTAAGGTTTTAGGCACCAATCCTCATCCCGATGCGGATCGCCTCAAACTGGTTGATGTCGATACGGGAACAGAGCAAAAGACAATTGTGTGTGGTGCTCCCAACGTTCGCGAAGGTCTCACGGTTGCTTACGCTCCGTCGGGCGCCACGCTTCCTGGAGGCTTTACTCTCGAAGCGAAAAAGATCCGCGGAATTATTTCTGATGGAATGTTGTGCTCAACACGAGAACTGAGCCTCGGCGAAGATCATGCAGGAATCATGGAACTGTCCAGCGATCTCGTTGCGGGTTCCGATGCATGTGAGGCGCTTGGTCTCGATGACACAATTATAGAAGTAAGCATTACTCCGAACAGGCCAGACGCCATGTCGATTGTCGGTATTGCGCGTGAACTTTGTGCAGGGTTCAATCAACAGCTCAAACTTCCCAATGTCGATAAATTCCTTGATGGAATTCCTGTAGATGAATCTCTCCCTCAAGCGACGGTAGTGATTGAAGATACGGAAAAATGTCCTCGTTTTGTGGGTCGAACGCTTGGAGTCCAGGTTGGACCATCGCCCGAGTGGATGGTCCGTCGGCTTCAAAAAGCAGACCAGAAAACAATTAACAATGTTGTGGACGTGACCAACTATGTGATGTTGGAATGGGGAAGACCTCTCCATGTTTTCGATGCTGACATTCTGGGTTCAACCGACATTGTTGTTCGCAGAGCAAGCAAAGGCGAAAAGTTGACACTCCTTGATGAGAGCGAGCGTGTTCTCGACGAGACCGATCTGGTGATTGCAACTCCCGACGGTGCGGCTCATTCTCTTGCAGGAATCATGGGCGGGCAAGATTCGGGTACATATGAAACCACGAAGACTATTTATTTAGAGTCTGCATATTGGTCTCCTGAAACAATATCGAAAAGTTCAAAACGTCTAGGCGTGCGTAGTGAATCATCTGCTCGTTTCGAGCGAGGTGTTGATCCCAACTTTGCAGCTTACGGTGCACATCGCGCGTGCCAGTTACTCGCTGAGGTCGCAAAGGCGAAAATGTCTCCCGTTGAAGTGGACATGTATCCGAACCCGATTACACCAAAAACCATTACGTTGCGTTCCGAAAGAGTGGAGCGTGTCTTGGGCGATGCGGTTCCCGCAAGTGATATAAAATCTTTTCTTGAACCGTTGGTTGTCGACATCAAGGAAAAGAAGGGTGTCTTCGACATCACCGTTCCGACTTTCCGTCCGGATCTCACACGCGAAATTGATCTGATCGAAGAAGTAGCTCGTCGACGTGGACTAAACACGCTCGAACCAACGTTGCCGAACTCTCTTGTCCAAGTAGGTGGTTTGTCGCGCGATCAACACAAACGTCGCGTGATCGAAGATGCGCTTGTGGGTGCAGGTTTAAGCGAAGCGTATACATTGCCTCTCGAGGCAGAAGAGATTTATGCACCGTTTGGTTTTAGTGCAGACGATCTCGTGCGCGCGAAGAATCCTTTGCGATCCGATGCTTCCGTGTTACGCCCTTTCATTTTGCCTGGTCTCATGAAGAGTGTGAACAAGAATATTTCACGAGGAATTAGTGATATTGCTTTTTTTGAAATGGGTCATGTTTTCCATCTTCCTTTCGATGAGAACTTTCAGCCTCGCGAAGCAACGCATCTCTCGGTCGTGTTATCGGGGAATATCGATACGCGCCCGCATGGCCGTATTCGTGAAGTAGATGTCTTTGACGCGATTGATATTCTCAATGTTGTGACCGACACACTTCGGTTGCCTCGTGCGGAACTGCGTGATGTTCCTGGTGGTGCAGCTTTCCATCCAACACGCAGCAATGACGTATATAATGATGGTAAAAAGTTTGGTGTTGTCGGTGAACTCATTGGGGATGTTAAGGCAGTGGGTTTTGAATTGAATGTAGATATCTTATTGGAATTCAAAGAACGCGACATGACCTATGTTCCTTCGTCGAATCTTCCCTTTGTAAGTTTCGACCTTGCCTTTGTTGTTGATGAATCAACCTCTGTACAGAGTGTGGAGAAAGCCTTGCGTGAACATGGTGGAGTCGAACTCGAACATCTTCACCTCTTCGACATTTTCCAGGGTGGAACCCTGGAAAGCGGAAAGAAGTCTCTTGCTTTCGCTGTGCGTGTGCGCCCTCAGAGCGAAACATTCAACGACGAGCAGCTCGCGGCTTATCGCGCCCGCGTGATTGATGGCGTCTCAAAAGACTGCAACGCGCAGCTCCGCTAACTTTGGGCCAGGCCCATCCTCACCCTCGGTACCTTTGGGCCAGGCCCGCAATTACTATTCGTGGCGACGGGCCTGGCCCAAATATTCAGTTAGGATGTAACACGTGACTTCCAAAGCTCAACGACACAACAAAATCGTCAACATGATCCAAAGTGAACATGTTTCATCCCAAACGCAGATCTCAAAGATGCTTGAATCTGAAGGCATTATTTCTACGCAAGCCACCATCTCGCGTGATCTGGAAGAAATCGGTGCAGTCAAAGTCAAGCTCCCTGGTGGCGAAAGCGCATATGCCATTCCCGAAACGGCCAAGCGTCCCGGAGCAGACGGCACGTTAGCCAAAACCCTCCGCCAATACGTTTTATCCGTGGATGTTGCGGCACCTCTCGTGATTGTTCGCACCCCTATTGGGTGTGCTGATGTGACGTGCGCAGCCATAGATACAGGTCGAATGTCCGAGATTGTGGGAACGATCGCAGGGCAGGACACCATCTTTATTGCGATCGAAACCGAATCTGACCCACATGAATTTGCCAAAAAGATCGCCGACATGAGTGATATCCCGTCCTGATCTCGTCGGTATCTCGATAGAATAACAACCTTATGACAGATGTAGATCGCCAGCTCGATATTCTTTGCTCGGGAACGCAAGACGTCGTAAGCCGCGAAGAATTAAAGAAGAAACTTGAAAAGGGTAAGCCCCTTCGAGTCAAGTTTGGAATTGATCCGACCTCTCCTGATATCCACATTGGTCATGCCGTACCTCTGCGCAAACTCAAACAGTTTCAAGATTTAGGTCATCAGGCAATCCTTCTTTTTGGGGACTTCACTGCTCGTGTTGGTGACCCTTCGGGAAAGAATGTGACACGACCGCAATTAAGCGTGGAAGAAATCCAAAGCAATCTCGAGACGTATCTCGATCAAGCCTTCCTTGTCCTCGATAAAGACAAAACGGAAATCCGTCGCA
>CALMUU010000151.1 GCA_937872965.1 uncultured Actinomycetes bacterium | reverse complement strand
ACACGGGTGTCGAAAGCGCTTACAACTCAGCACTCAAGGGCAAAAAGGGAGAGGAGCAAAATGTTCCCCGAGTCGTTCTCACTTTAAGAAACGACATCCAAACTCTTCTTCGTGACCAACTCGGCAAACGAACAGGTGCCATTGTCGTTATGGAACCATCAACGGGTGCCATCGTGGGAATGTATGCAAATCCAAGTTTCGATCCCACTCCCTTCGCTGGACACGAGTCGAGCCAAGTGCAGGCAGCCTTTACAGCGCTCACAAAGGACGAAACTAAGCCATCTGTTTCACGGGCGTTTTCTGAACGCTATCCGCCCGGCTCAACTTTTAAAATAGTTACCGCAGCATCCGCAATTGATACTGGTATCGCCGATGCTGAACGTCAATTTCCTCAAGTAAATTTTTTCTTGCCAAAACAAACCGATAAAAAAATACAAAACTTTGGAGGCAAAGGATGCGGAGGCACATTGCAAAATTCCTTCCAGCAAAGCTGCAATGTCACGTTCGCGAAATTGGGAACAGAGCTGGGGGATGGTTTCGTTACGGAAATGGAAAAGTTTGGTCTAGGTGGACAACTCGTGGGCGATCTCAATGTAGGAGAAAAACCTCCTATCGATATTCCTGGTGCTGTCGGAGCAACTGCGCCTAACGAAAACTCGTTCGAAGGCAATCAACCTACATTCGCATTTGCTGGAATCGGTCAAGGTCATGTTTCAGCTAGCCCCTTGAGCGTTGCCCTCTATACTTCGGCAATTGCGAACAAAGGTTTCATTCCCACCCCGCATGTTGTCGACCACTTAGAAGATGGAAAAGGAAGCATCACCAAACGCATTGGATTAGATCCTTGGAGAGAAGATGTCATCTCATCTGATACTGCAAGTATTGTGGGGGGTTTCATGGTTGACGTTGTTCAGCGTGGAACGGGAACACGGGCACAGGTCAAAGGATTCCAAGTTGCAGGGAAAACGGGTACCGCACAGGCAAACTGTGTAGACGGAAGCACCAATTGCCCTCCCCATGCATGGTTCACCTCTTTTGCCCCCGCAGAAGACCCCAAATTCGTGGTCACAGTTTTTATTGAAAATGAATCGGGAAGCGCACTCTCTGCAAATGCAGCGACGGGAGGCCAACTCGCTGCCCCAATAGCAAAGGCCGTATACGAAAAACTCTTCGGACTGCGCTAACGTAACACTATGGCAGACGACGCATCTCAGACTGTCCTTCATGACCGCTATAAGCTCGAATCGCTTATCGCACGCGGAGGGATGGCCGAAGTTTATGTGGCACACGACACAATGCTCGATCGGCGCGTCGCTGTAAAAATACTTTTTCCTGAATACGCGCGCGAACAAAGTTTTGTTGAACGGTTCCGTCGCGAAGCCCAATCTGCTGCAAATCTAAATCACCCCAATATTGTTGCAATTTACGACTGGGGACAATCAGAGGGAACATATTTCATAGTGATGGAATATGTGAAGGGCCAGTCGCTGCGAGAGATTCTGAACGAAAATGGTCCACTCGAATCTGATGAAATTGCAGAATATTCAACCGATATTGCAGGTGCACTTGCCTACGCACACCAACACGGAGTTGTGCACCGTGATGTTAAACCAGGAAATGTTCTCATCACTGAGAACGGCAAAGTCAAAGTAACCGACTTTGGCATCGCACGAGCTGGCACCTCAGAATCCCTGACACAAACAGGCGCAGTCATGGGTACTGCAACGTACTTCTCTCCAGAACAAGCGCAGGGATACAACGTCGATGGACGCAGCGATATTTATTCTTTAGGCGTTGTGATGTACGAACTAGCAACAGGTGTTCCCCCTTTTACGGCTGATACACCTATCGCTGTGGCCTTTAAACATGTAAGTGAAAAACTTGTTCCCCCCAGCGTGCGTAACCCTTCGCTAGCTCCAGACCTCGAAGCGATCATTGCTAAGTGCTTAGAGAAAGATCCGGATCGTCGGTACGCGGGCGCCAACGATGTCCACGATGACTGCGTTCTATTCCTCCGTCGACGTCCTGTGATGGCAGCAACGGCCGGAGGAATAGATGAGCATGCCACGGTCATGAATGCGGCCCTTGTTGATGTTCCAGACATGAGCTCAACGGGTCGTACTCAAGCAGTTCCTAAAGTCACCCCGCCTCCCATAGAGGGAATTGCGAAAACGTCTAACGCCTACGCCTTTTCGCCGGAACCTCGACGCGGACCAATCATCGCTGTAATAGCAATTATTGTCTTGCTTCTTCTTGCCGTGGGCTCAATTTTGGCAGCAACAGCATTCAAAGATGATGGAAAGACCGGAGGACGTAAAGAGCTCCCCAGTGTTATTGGACTCACCAAGGAAGCTGCACGAAAACAACTGACGGACCTAGGCTTTGAAGTGAAAGTTGAACTAAACGTCAACGAAGAGGTAGAAGCAGGAAAAGTTTACGCGCAAGATCCAGAAGCAGGCATCAAACTCCGTGAAGGCAATACCGTCACGATTAAAGTCAGCGCAGGTGTGGGTCAATCAACAATTCCTGATGTCGAGGGTCTGTCACTCAGCGATGCGAGTCTCAAACTCGAAGAGGCTGGTTTTACAACGGTACCCAAAGAAGAACCCAGTGATTCTGTGGAAAAAGATAAGGTCACACGCACTAAACCCAAGATCGGCACGAAACAAAAACGAGGAACATCCGTTGAAGTGTATGTTTCCCTGGGACCTGCAACAAAAGCTATCCCTAATGTAGTTGGACTCGACTCCACAACCGCCGCAGCTCAACTCGGTCAAGAAGACTTTCAAGTAGTGACCCAACAAGAAGCAAGTGACACTGTCGCCGTGGGTAAGGTTATCCGCACCGATCCTGTAGCTAATACCATGGTGGCACGTGAATCGACAGTAACAATTTTTATCTCGACAGGACAAGCACAGGTCAACGTTCCTGATGTTGTAGGAATGACGAAAAATCAAGCGGTGGCTGCATTACAAGCAGCTGGGTTTGGTGTAGTCACGTCTCCCACTGCATCCGTATTGGCGAAAAAGGATACTGTCATTTCCCAATCACCTACAGCAGGAAGTAAAGCTCTCAAAGGCTCAAATGTTGAAATCAAAATCGGAGACGGTCTCCTCCCCTAAACCTCAAGGAAGCTCAACTGCAGTTACCTTTTCAACGCTTCAATCGTGGTACGAGAATAATGGTCGGCACGATCTTGAGTGGAGAAAAACACGTGACCCTTGGATCATTCTTGTTTCCGAGATAATGTTGCAACAAACACCTGTTGCACGAGTGGAAAAAGTATTTAATTCGTTCATCGACCGGTTTCCTAACCCTGAGGCTATGGCCACATCAACACTGGCAGACGTCATTCGGTTATGGGATCGTTTAGGTTACCCGCGTCGCGCACGCAATCTTTACGCCTCATCTCTCATCATTCATAATGACGGATGGCCCAGTCCTGATTTCTACGAAACGCTACCCGGAGTCGGAACATACACAGCCAGCGCATTGCGTTCACTCACTTCACAGTTCTGCGCTGTTAATGAATCAAATTTTGCTAACGACGTAAATATTTCTCGGGTGTGTTCTCGGATGCTCGGCACCACAACGAAATCTCGTACAACACTTTATACGGTTTACAAAAAAATCTCGCGTGGACTCGATGCCCGAGACGCAACACTGGCTGTTATGGATTTAGGTTCCCTTGTCTGCAGAAAAAAAGACCCCTCGTGCCATACTTGTCCTTTAAAAAGTGGCTGCATCGCCAAAGGTGAATTGCCGGGTGAAGCAGTAAGCCGTCAAAAACCCTACGTAGGAAGTTTTCGTCAACAACGCGGTGACCTGTTGGCGCGTCTTCGAGAAAAGTCGGTGGCACTGGCAGATGCGGATCCCCTTGTAGTAACGAGTTTGCTCAACGAAGGATTTATTCGAACAACGCCAAAACGAGTGTTCCTCGCTGATGGCCTTAAAGCCAACTAAAATC
Organism: uncultured Actinomycetes bacterium; assembly: GCA_937872965.1. GTDB lineage: Bacteria > Actinomycetota > Acidimicrobiia > IMCC26256 > JAGPDB01 > JAGPDB01. The sequence continues at coordinate 632 of CALMUU010000151.1, read as the reverse complement.
CCTGTATGCCTAAATCTAAAACATCCCATGCAAAGAAGAAGTCGAAAAAAACGGGTTCGCGTCAGAGTAGCGAAATTGAAACCCAAGCTCCACTAACGCCAGGCCCTACTTCTCTCGCTATACCTGTGGCTGCTATTGGTTCAATCCTCGCCGGACTGGTTGTGATCATACTCAGCTTTCTTGAAGTATTACCGCAGGCCCCTCAACCGCAATACAACATTGTCGGTTTGGTCTTAATGTCATTTGGTTTTATCGTAGCCACGCAAATCAAGTGATTTCTGGCCAAGGTTGAACCTTGGCCAGAAATCATCCTGAGCGAGCCAGGAGCAAAGCGACTAAGCGAGTCGAAGGATCTCCCGTTCGAAGTATTTCAGGAAGACGGACCTCATATCCCAAAGCAACTAATCAGCAGCAGTTCGTTTAGTTGTCTCCATGTCTTGCGCAGCAGTAGGTGCAACCCTCCCCATGCAAAAAAAACCAAACTACATCCGTGTAATTTTCCCCAGGGTTATACCCATGGTGTGGATAACTCTTCGCGCGCTATACGCACCGCACCTTGTACTTGCGTTGGGTTGAATTTTCATCTCTATTGCGGAAAAATCAGCCCAACGCAATGAAATAAGTTAGTCAGA
>CALMUU010000150.1 GCA_937872965.1 uncultured Actinomycetes bacterium | reverse complement strand
CAAAAGTGGAGTTCGATGTAGTTCCCGGCCAAAAGGGTGACGAAGCACAAAACGTTACCGTAGTTGGATAAATATTTTCTAGCGGGTAGTGACTACCCGTTTTTTATATTAATAAGTTGAACCGAGTGTTATCACTCGGTTTTGCCGATTCATGAGACCAAAGTATTGATCCGGGGAATCTGATTTTTACCGACCTGCCGAATAGTTCGGCACTTCTTTCTGATTCAAGACTTCGTTATATACCCTGAATCCTCGCGTGATGTAATTGGAAAGAGCGTGGGGATGGTCAAGTGTCGAGGTATGCAACCACACTCGTTGTGTGTCAGATCTATTTGCCTGTTTTGATGTCCACGCAAGCTCAACTATCTGAGCGAGAAAGTGACTTCCATAACCTTTTCCAATCAATTCAGGAATGAGACCAAATAATTGAATTTCGCAATTACCATCGCCATGGGTAACTATTTCAGCTAATCCTGCAGGTTCGTTATCAATATATGGCATCCAGACCTGGAGCTTTGAATCGTTTAAATGATCGTCCCATTGTTGGGGCGACCACGTGAGACGTGATATCCAATACGTGGGTGGTGTCGTGATCCGAAAATAGGTTGAATATATTAACTCACGAGACTCCGGACCCAGCGAAACTAATTTAATGGGAGATGGCGGTGCTTTACAGGGAACAAGATCATGTGATGAAGTCATTTCTAGATACGAGACTATTTGATCAACCAGCATATTAAGAGTGTATCGAACGTGAGTTCATCAAGGTCCATATTCCTGTCTAAGCTGTCATGATGCAACTTAGTTTTTATGTCAACGGTGAGGTAGTTGAGTTCTACGAAAATGGGTGGCATACGCATGTTGAACTTCGAAATCAAAGCGGAACTGTTGTGTTGCAAAAGGGTTTCAATTTTGCTCATATGATTACAGGGTCGTTTGGCCTGCTGATATATGAAGGCAAATGGCGTGATCATAAAATTCTTGTAAAAGTGACAATCAACAAATTTACGATTCCATATCGACGTAGATACAGAATTTGGGTCGATGACCAACTTGTGACAGATCAAGTTCTAAAATCATTTTGGCACTCAAGCTAATTTCCATGTGATAATCAATGTGCGGTCTCTCACAGCCCAACATATATTTATTCCGAGCAACTGAGTCATTTACAAATCGTGCTTAATGTAGAGTATTTGGATGCCTAATGCCTACCTCACTGCCTTTGGTGAATTTCTGCCTGGCGAACCCGTATCAAACGAAGATATTGAAGATCACATTGGCATTATCGGTGAGAAAATTTCGAAGTACAAGAAGATGGTTCTCCGCCAGAATAAAATCCACACTCGATATTATGCTTCCCATCAAGATGGAACTTTTGACTACACCGTCGCAGAAATTGCTGCCGAAGCCATATTGAATGCGATAAAAAATTCGGAAGCACAAATCGAGGATATTGATTTTCTCGCAACAAGTTGTTCCATCCACGATGCAATTCTTCCGGGCTTGGCCTCTCTGGTTCATTCGAAGTTAGATATCGATGCGATTGATATCGCAAGTTATCAGAGCGTATGTGGGAGCTCAATCATGGCGCTGAGAGGTGCAGTGAATTCCGTTCGTGTTGGTGAAGTGCAGTTGGCTGCCGTGTCCGGTTCGGAAATTGCGAGCCGTCATTTTCGCCCAACATTCTATGAAGGAACCGAATATTTCAAAGAACATAAGTCGCTTCCCCTCGAACAAGAGTTTCTTCGCTATACGCTTTCGGATGGCGCTGGAGCGGCGCTTTGCGAATCGCGTCCAAATTCGCAATCCATCTCGCTTAAAGTTGAATGGATTAGGGCGCAATCGTTCGCAAACCGTTTTTCTACGTGCATGCTTGGTGGTGCAGTAAAAGAAAACGGTCGCGTTATCTCCTGGGGAAATCAGGAATCTTTAGAATCGGCAATCGGGAAGGGATGTTTTGTTCTTTCCCAAGATCTAAAGCTCGTCTACGAAATGATACCGGTTTGGGTCGGGCATTATTTGTCACTTGTTGAAGAAGGCGTGATTGTCCCAGATGAAATTGATCATGTAGTCAGCCATTATTCTTCCGAGAGTCTTAAAACGGAAGTCATAAAGCTTTTGGAAAAAACCGGCTCAATGATCGATGAAGATAAATGGTTTAGCAACCTTTCGTATAAAGGAAATACAGGTTCGGCATCTATCTTTATTCTGTTACATGAACTTTTTTACTCCGGAAAACTATTGCCTGGCCAAAAAGTGTTGTGTCATGTTCCTGAAAGTGGCCAAGCTTTTAACTCGTTCATGCTTCTGGAGGTTGTATGAGTCAATCAAGTGAAATGGTTATGCGTAATCTTCTCATTGTTTGGACGGATTTTGAAAGCCGTTTGAACACAGTGCCTCTGTTGAAAAAACTGTCGAATGGCCGCTTTACGCTAGAGGACTACAAACTTCTCTTGATCAATCACCGTCAGCAAGTTGTTGAAGGGTCGCGGTGGATATCTCGTGCAGCATCGAGTATTACTTCCGACTATTTAGAGCTACGCTCGAGCTTTCTCTCGCACAGTATTACTGAACATCGTGACTATGAAATGCTGGAACGGCAATATGTGGAGATCGGCGGTTCGCTCGACGAAATACGGTCAGCTCCCAAAAATATTGGCACGGAAATCTTTCATTCATACATGTTTCAACAATCCAGTATGGAAAATCCTTTTCAACTGCTCGGTTCGATGTTTATTATTGAAGGTCTCGGCCAGAGAAAAGCTAAATCGTGGGGTATTGCAATTAAGGAACAACTCAAACTGAGCGATGCGGCAGTAGAGTTCTATGTGTACCACGGAGAAAATGACCCACAGCATATGGAAGAGTTCGATACGGCTTTGAATTCTGGGATCTTGGAGATTGAAGGCATGGGAGAACGAATTGTTAAGACGGCAAAAATTACTGCATTGCTGTATGAGTTACAGTTGCGTGAAATAGGTAACTACTAATGGATAACGATACTGAAGTTCTCATTCTCAATTTTATTTTGTTTGTTATTCTTCCCTTGTGGGGACTGTCGGGTTTATTTGATTGGTGGTGTCACAAAAAATCCGACATTGAAAAGACTTCAGGTTTGAAAGAATCATTAATCCATGCGTTGATGGGTGCCCAAATTGGGATCGCTTTTATTTTGGGCATCTTTTTTGAGCTTACTGTTTTAACTTATTTAATAATGTTTGTATGTTTAGTTATGCATGAAGTCGTAGCGCATTGGGACGTGAGGTATTCTCAACCTAAACGCAACATTACAATTTGGGAAATGCATGCGCACAACTACTTAGGCACGATCCCGTTGTATCTTTTCGCGCTCATCAGCGTTTTGGGATGGGAAGTTGTTACAAAAACATTGTCCTTATCATGGAGCGATTCATTTGCTTTTCGATTCCGCGACACTCCCATTGGTGGTGCTCGCTACTATGTCATTTACGGAATATTTATCTCTTTAGTGTGTGTATTTCCTTATGTTTCCGAGGTTCTACGTTGTTGGCGTTACGAGAAGGAGGTAAAGGCAAATGGGACTATCGTTTCGTAAATTTGACACCCCGTTCATGACCGCAATTCGAAGAGACAGGTCGCTTCCTATTGCTGACGTCGCGGTTGATATGTGGATCAATGATCTGAAAGGTGGATTGCGTTGGGCGGTTATGCCTGTACTCCGCGTAATCTTTGCAGCCTCTCTTTATCTCACATGGTTTATTAAACGAGCGTCACCGGTCCAATTTAATTCTCACAAAAACTTACAACGACTTATATGTTGGTTCTGTACATACTTCGTTACTCCTGAAGCGAACTATTTGATACTGCGACATTTCTGGACCGAATCAAATATCTTAAACTTTCTTATTGATAACGATGCGAAAGGCTCGAATGTCAAACCCGTGCAACTTTACCCAGCGAAAATTAGTGAAATGATGTCCGCTACCTTTGTGGATCACGATCAAGAGTTGTTTCGATACTTTAATGATTCATCACCACGACCACAGGCTCTCATTAATGCAAGTGAAATTAGCTGGGAAAATTGGAAAGAGATCCAACTTGATGGTGAAGTGATGAAACGAAAGTTCACTCAACGTATCGATTTTGAAACAGCCCATGTTTTATTTATGTGTATCTTTTGTTTTTTCTTAACCGCAGATGAATATCGTGGAGCAATCAATGGCTTCAATCTCGATCAGTCGATAGCTATACGCATTGGCGCATTAATCGGGGATGACTCACTCGTCGAATACGCATATAACAAGAATCCTCTTTACTTAGTGGGACCAACTGACCTTACTCACAGGTTCATCCTTCACGGATTCTTTACTGAATATATGCATGAACGTTTATTGCAATATAAGAATGCTTCATAGTACTTTGCCTGATTATTTATGACCGTTTTATTGAGGATGTTCACATGAATTATGACGGAATGATTGTTGTTAGTGGACCTGCCTGTTCGGGAAAGTCTACATTTGCTGCGTCTTTCGCTTCGAAGCTATCTCTGGAGCTTGTGAATCATGATGATGTATTAACCGAGATCAAACCTAATTCTGATCGCAATCCGAACGATCGATTGCAAGCGTGTGTGGCAATGCATCAAAGGGCTTGTGTACTTAATGCTGCGGGGCAAGGAGTGCTGCTTGAAGGCACGTATTCACGAAGAGCGTACAGGGCTGACTTGCTGCGTGTTTTCCCTGCAACTTCTTTCATCATTATTGAAATGAGAGTGCCTGTCGACGTTGTGCTCCAGAGATTCGATACGAGAAAAGGTCACCCGGGCATTGATCTCACAGCTGAGAGCGTAAGAAAACTTGTTTCTACTTATCCCTATTGGGATTCAGCTATCACGATTGATGGAACACTTTCTTATGTGGAACAAGAGCGCATAGCTTTAGATGCCATAAAAATGTACATTCACAGAACCTTTCTGAATGGGAAAAGTTTGGTCTTGACGCTGGCGTAACGGGTTGATCGTAGAAAGCGTTATTTAGCTGCTTTCTTGACTTCATTGTTCTTTGCTATTTCTTTGAGAATCTTTTTTATTTCAGTGGCCGGAACTTTTTGGTCGTACCGAATTTGTATGGTGCGTTTTAATACGGTGTAGCCCTTTTCCTCAAGCGCATTGCGGACTTCGGGATCAATCTCGTCACACCATGGACCAAAACTCGCGTGATTCTTGAATGCATCAAAACCGCCTACCTGCCCTTCGTATTTATAGAACGGCACGTTCCAGCTAATCCCTTCTTGGATGTCAGGTATCGTTGATTTCATTATTTTTCGCAGTTCTTCGAGATGGGGACGGGCCTCTGAGGGGGCATTGGAGATGTAATCGTCAACGTCCTTTGGTTTTAACTTCGACATTTTCTTTCCCTTCATGATGTGTTAACCCACGTAGGCGCCAGGCGCCAGGCGCCAGGAGATACAGTACCACTGTCTGGATGATGTTTAAAATATGATTACGGTTGATAAGGAAAGGCGAATCTCATGAAAGTGTCGTCAAAGAGATGAAGGGAAGATGGAAAAACCCTATTGGCGGAATGAAGTGGTACAAGCAGACAAAGAAGGCTTTCGCTGCTCTTCCCGAAGATTGAAAACTTTATGGAGTTCGTATGAACAAAGAAATCAGAAGTTATAACAAAAACTTATCTAAACAAGATCGTGAAATTTGCGATCTGCTCGCTACTGAAATCGATCGCAGACTTCCTGAGGCCGAAAACAAAATTTGGCATGCTCACCCGGTTTGGTTTTTAGAAGGTAACCCGATTGTGGGCTACAGCAAACTTAAAGATTCCGTACGATTGTTATTTTGGAGCGGCCAGTCATTCGATGAAGAACATCTGGACATCGAAGGAAGTTTCAAGGCGGCAGAAAAGCGCTACGCCAACGTCGATGAAGTCAAAAAACGTGAGCTAGCTCGATGGCTTACAAAGTCACGAGACATCCAATGGGATTATAAAAATATCGTCAAGCGAAAAGGCGTTTTGAAGCGACTTAAGTAAGCATCTCATAATCATCGAGCTATGGAAGTAACGCGTAGCCATCAAAGTCTTATAGAATTTATGCCGTATGGTAAAGAATCTAAAGAATCCCAAAGTTGACGAATTCTTTAATAGTCCCGATAGGTGGCAGAAAGAATTCAAGAAACTGAGACAGATCGTTCTTAGTTTTGATCTGAGTGAAGACTTTAAGTGGAAACATCCGTGTTATTCGCTCGACAATAATAATGTAGTTCTGATACATGGGTTTAAGGATTACTGTGCGCTTTTGTTTTTTAAAGGCGCACTGATGAAAGATCCTCAGCATATCCTGATCCAACAAACGGAAAATGTTCAAGTAAGTCGGCAGATTAGATTTACCAGCGTGAAAGAAATAAGTGAGATGGAAGCTGTTATTAAGGCTTACATTAAGCAAGCCATTAAAGTTGAAAAAGCTGGTTTAAAGGCCGAGATGAAAACAACTTCAGATTTTGCGATTCCTGATGAGCTTCAGTATAAATTCGATGAGATGCCTCGGTTGAGATCTGCGTTCGAATCGCTTACTCCAGGAAGGCAAAGGGGGTACCTCCTGTATTTCTCTGCTCCCATACAATCGAAAACTCGAGAGTCAAGAATCGAAAACTATGTGGACCGCATCCTTGATGGTATCGGTCTCAATGACGAGTTCACATCAAAGAAGAAGAAGTGACGAATTCGAGAACCCTGTGATGCAAATAATTCATTTTCTGGGAGTCCACACTTTGAAAAAGATCTGACTCCGGGTGGAACATCAGGTTATGCGAATTAAAAATGTTAATAGATTCTTTTGTAATTATATGAGACACCAAATCCTATAAGAACATCAACTAGCCTTTCACCATGCTTTTCCCGAGACTATATGAATCTTCCCACGAATTTAGGCCCTCCATTCAGAGGAAGGTAGGGCTTCTTATCTTTGGGGGAGCATTCATAGGTATGCTTCTTATCAATTTTGCGCCCGACCAGTTCGGAAATGTTCTAGAAGCAAAGTCAGGTTTTGGAGGTTGGTCGTGGGCAAAGTTTATTGATAAAGGAATAATGTCGATTTTCTTTTTCGCAGCTGGTATGGAAATTCGTCACGAGTTCTTCCATGGCCATTTAACGGACAAAGATACAAGAAAATTGCCGCTGTATTGCGCGATTGGTGGCGTTGTCGCTCCTCTCTTCTTGATGGCGACATTTGGTGGTATTTCCTCTCTGCTTTCGATTGATAACAGTGGGGATGTATTCTCCGGTTTACCAATACCAGTTGCTACGGACATTGTTTTTGCGCTTGCATTCCTAAGCTTTTTCTCAACTCGAATCCCAAAATCGCTGAGAGCCTTTGTCCTTGCTTTTGCAGTGATCGATGATTTAATTGGGCTTTGTATGCTCTTCATTTTGCAAGGATCAATATCTCCAACTGCTGTTGCGGTTGTTGTCGGATTTTGTATACCTACAAGGATCACTACTTATCAGTTAAGAAGTCACTTATTGGCGAAGCTGCTGATAGTTAATAGCTTT
>CALMUU010000149.1 GCA_937872965.1 uncultured Actinomycetes bacterium | reverse complement strand
CAGGGTGGGACCCTGCAAAAGAAAGAGTTAATGTGAAAGTCGCAATATTAGGTGGTACGGGTTTAGTCGGTACTGAGATGATCTCGATTTTGGCGGAGAGAAAATTTCCACTGACCGAGCTTGTTGTATTCGCGTCTGAGCGAAGTCGTGATCGAAAACTTTCCACACCCTTTGGGGATGTCATCTGCAGGGTTGCTGAGAGTCAAGAAGATTTTGCTGGATGCGATTATGTAATTATCGATGTTGATGATCCTATTGCTCTTGAATTGGCTCCTCTGGCGGCTGCAGCTGGCGCCAGAGTTATCGACAAGTCAGCAGCTTTTCGTATGGACAAGGACGTACCTTTAGTGATCCCAGAAATTAATGCAGCTGATATTGCGGATGCAAAGAAAGGGATCGTCGCAACCCCAAATTGCACAACAACGGTGATGCTCATGGCGATTGCTCCATTGCACGCACAGTTCGGTCTCGATCGAATGGTGATTTCTTCATACCAATCTGTTTCAGGTGCTGGCCAAGCCGGACTTGACGAACTGCGTCAACAGTGGAAAGAACATGCTTTTGATGATGAACTCGAATCCTATGTAAACAGTTCAAAAAGTGAAACGCTTCGAGAAGGTGGAGGCGTGTGGGACAAAGCAATTGCGGGTAATGTCATTCCACTTGCTGGTTCGATCAAAGATGGCGGCTACACCTCTGAAGAAATAAAACTTGTTCGTGAATCGCAAAAAATCTTGCATGATGACACTTTGCGAATCACCGCAACATGTGTACGTGTTCCTGTTTTTGTCGGTCACGCAATGTCGGTTAATGCTTCCTTTAAGAATGACATTGATGCTGACGTGGCTGCAAAAGTTATTGCTGATGCCCCGGGAGTCTTTCTCGACACAACAGATATTGCAGGTACGTATCCCACTCCATTAGACATCGCAGGTATTGATGATGTGCACGTCGGGCGTTTACGTAACGACACGACTCAACCCAACACGATTAACTTTTGGGTCACAGGAGACAACCTCCGCAAGGGCGCTGCTCTCAATGCCGCACAAATCCTCGAACACTGGGAAGCAATGTAGATTTGCATTACTAGTAAAAACGATGAACCGGCGGCGGAGTCGGGTCTCGAGCAGGTTGGAGGGCAAGCATATATCGCAATGTAGTTTGATTTTCTGCCGGAATACCGTTGTATTGTGATTGGGATCGTTCTCCTGTTCGGACAAATCCCATAGATTCATACAGTTTTTGGCTGGGTTTACTTGCTTCCCATGTAGACAGCACGAGCGAGGAACAGCCCATTTCTTGTGCGTAATTGATCGCTTGTTCAACAAGCGCTGGACCTATTTTTCTACCCTGATGAGACGGATCAATAAACAGCTTTTCTAATTCGAGAACTCTAGGGTTTCTTGTGGGGGCTAAGGCGACGACACCAACGATGTGAGCATCATCGACAGCTACAAAAATACCATTGTTGGGGTCCGACATGAGCTCTTCCCATAGAGGAGTAAAAGCTTCGATTGTAAAGGGGCTGATATCAATGCCAGGAAAACAATCTTGTGTAATGGGAATAAACGAATCGCGAAAAACCCTCACGATCGCATCACGGTCAGCCATGGTTGCTTGACGTATTTCTATGGTGCTCATATCCATCCTTGGTAAGTGCAGTTCCAGTAATTCTACTGGGTTGATAGACAACACTAAAGTCCTTGCGGCTGACGATCCACAACCAGGCGAATCTCCACGATAGGATATTTCGATGTCTCATACTGTCTCTTCTCGCACATCTCATCGACGGGGAGCAGCTTTTATCGTTGCCGCAGCTGCGGCATTGTGGGGACTTGATGCCTACTTTCGCATTCCGTTCGCTGTAGAAATTTCCGCATCGTCATTGGTTTTTGGCGAGCATGTCATTTTGGTGGTTGCAACACTTCCCTGGTTGCGGGGTGCAATGAGAGCAGCTCGTAAGTTGGATCTACGCAGTTGGATCTATCTTATATTCATTGGAGCCGGCGCGTCGGCGGGCGCAACGGTTCTATTCACGAAAGCATTTACAACCGGGGATGCGATCACACCGCTCATGTTGCAAAAATTTCAGCCGTTCGTGGTTGTGCTCGGAGCGGGTATTCTTCTCCGCGAACGAATCCATCCTCGATATGCGTTCTACCTTGTAGCCGCTATTACTGGAGCATGGCTTATTGCATTTGCTCAACCATTTGATGTTGCTGCACCCACTCTCAAACCTGCGTTGTACTCGATTGCTGCAGCAACTTTGTGGGCAATGGGGACAGTTCTGGGACGGCATCTTTCTGTGCATTTGGAATTCAAAGAACTCACGACGTTACGTTTCCTCATCGGACTTCCTGCTGCTTTTGTTATTGTCCTATTTGATGGCGCGGCGATTGTCCCAGCTAGCGAGAATATTGTCCGACTCGTTTTCTTGTCCTTGATCGTAGGTCTTCTTGCAATGTTGCTCTATTACTACGGCCTTCGTCGCACCCCGGCCGTTGTAGCGACCATTGCAGAGCTGACTTTTCCTGTGGTCGCTGCAATAGTTGGGTATCTTAAATTTGATGCAAAGCTTGACGGTTCGCAATGGTTGGGTGTCGGTGTCTTGAGCGCAACAGTACTGTTGCTCAGTTGGCAATCGAATCGACACGAAGAGCAAATTGTTGATATACCTGAAGACACAATAAAGGTATCGGTTTAAATTACCCGTGAGGAGTTAGATATGAGTGAAGTATTCAGCATTACGACAATTGTTGGTGCTCTTGAAGCAGCATCCGAATTTGCTGGACCTGTCGACTATCGCGGCAAGAATGATCACCAGAACTGGCTACTAAAACGCTATGCCCAATACAAGAAAGCACTCCCTGATATTGGTGAACTTGAAACATGGGCTAAAAAAACCGCTGAGGAAATTAATCAGATCTTGGAACAAAGAGGATTTGATATTCGTCTCGAACATTGGGATCCTGACCCGCGACTATTCGGGACCTTGGGAATTCTTGACTTAACGCTTACCTGGTTAGTTCCAGGTAAAAGCACCACCATAAAAGATAAAGCCTTTCCCGCGTTTAGCCAT
>CALMUU010000148.1 GCA_937872965.1 uncultured Actinomycetes bacterium | reverse complement strand
ACCATTTCGCCAAGTTCAGTTTCAAGTAAATCAATTAAGGCTGGGAAACTATTTGGAATAGAAATTCGGCTTGACTATTCGTGGTTAATCATTGTTGGCTTAATCGCGTGGACATTCATTTCTAGCGTACTACCTGCGTCCTATCCTTCACTGTCGACTTTAAGCGTTGTTGTTGTCGGCTTGATTTCAACGGTACTATTTTTTTCTTCGCTCTTGACGCACGAATTAGCTCATAGCCTCTACGCGCGTAAACACGGGGTGCCCGTGAAACGGATTCGGCTTTTCATATTCGGCGGCGCATCCGAAATTGAAGGTGAAGCAAAGACACCGCAGGTTGAAATAATCATGGCAATTTTGGGGCCTCTGACGAGTATGGCTTTAGGTGTGATGTTTGCTTTTGTGGCGGTCGCTGGAATCGCACTCGGCAATGATGAAATAACTGCGTTGGGTAGCTTGCTTTGCTCCATCAAATTTTTTCTCGGATTTTTTAACTTGATTCCCGCCTTCCCACTTGACGGAGGCCGCGTTCTTATGGGAATCGTTTGGAAAGCTACAGGCAATGTCAACAGAGCCACGCACGTTGCTGCAAAATCCGGAAAGGCTTTCTCGTACATATTGATTGCAGGTGGCGTGCTCGAGGTCATCGTCACGCAAAGCGTGGGTGGCATATGGTTAATGCTGATCGGATCATTTCTTAACGCCACATCATCGGCCGCGCTTCGAGAATCAGAGGCAAAACTTATTCTGGGAAAAGCGCCTGTGTCTCAATTGATGGAAGAACGTTTCACTACGGTTTCTCCCCATATTACGATCAAAGAATTTCTCAAAGATTTTGTGCTGAAATATAAAACGACGACATTCATTGTTATGAACAACAACGAAATAGTGGGTACCATTAATGCAGGTGATGTAAAAAAAGCTCATGAATCAGAAGCAGTCGAGAAGTACACGTGTCGTGATCCTTGCGTGGTGGAAATGAACGAAAAGGTCAGCGATTGTTTTGAAAAGATGGCCACTTCCCCGCTAGCTGCAGTCGTGAACAACGGAACCCTTGTCGGAGTTATTTCTCCTGACGATATGCGCTCTTATATTCTCGGTAAACGCGCTTGGATCGAGATGGGACACAAGGAAACGTAATGACTTTTCATAATTTTAGGAAATTCGTTCTCATCTACTTCGCTTACCTAGAATCGCATTGCAAAGACAAGTATCTAAAGAATTAAACACTTACTGAGAGGTGCACCATGACGATACCATTGACATACACCAACGTAAACGAAACCGGCTGTTGTGCAGTCCCCAATGTTGCCGATTGGGACAAAGCACAGATTCACTTGTCGAACCAGCATTTCATTCGGGCGTATACAAAAAGCTTTTTTCATATTCCGCTCAACATGGCGAAAATAATGAAACAACTCGACGAGACGGCAACCAATTCTGAGGTGCGAATGCCCGATGATCAAGTATTGATTTTGAGCCGTGAATTATCTGCATGGAAAGCCGAACAACTTTATGCAGTAAATAAACCAGTAGACGGGGCTGACAACGTCACACTCACTGGTGACTTTATTTCTCTCGTCTTCGAAGGCCCCTATAAGAATGCGAACAAATGGGCACAAGAGCTTCGCGACTACGTAACCTCCGAAGGCAAGGCGATTCAGAACCTCTACTTCTTTTACACCACATGCCCCAAGTGTGCGAAGCACTACGGCAGAAACTACGTGATTGGGTTAGCCGAGGTATAGGGTTCACATTAAAGCCAATTTTTCAAAGGCTTCATGCATTTTTCACAACATCTAACGTTAGCGATCTGCTTGATAGCGAGTCGCGCGATGCTTGTTGCAAGAACTCTTGTGCACGCTCATTCGCATTTCTAAAAATGGAATCAAGGACTATCTAAATGACTGCTCATCTAGGGAGGAAACGAGAAAGCTTCAGTAGTCAGCTTTTAAGATGTCTCTTGATTCGATCAATATCTTCGCGGACTTTGTCGCTTTTGTTGAAGATTTCTACAAACACAATTTTATTGTCACGTTTTACAAAAACAATTCGCAATGAATCTTTGTTGAGATATGCGCAATCGAATCTGGCTTTAACGACGATAAAATCTGAGCCATAATTAGGGAGTTCCGTTGCCCTTTTCCCATCAAAGAATGCTTGGCAAAATGTTTCTCGTTCGGCTTCGACTTCATATTCGTACAGGTTTGATACAACTGCTTTGAAAACGCCAAGATCGGTATCGAGCGTTTTGTATTTTTTGGCTAACTTCTTGAATTCCCTCGTAAATTCAGATACTTCACTAAAGATCATCCTCGGGCTCTTTCACAGATGTTTCCGACGTACGATATTTTGCCAATTGATAATCAATAGGCTGCAGATGTTTAGTGGCAATCCAGGGAGTGTCTTTGTGGGAATACGTAGTCAGTTCTTTCGCAGACTTATCGCCAAAACGATTAATCACATCATTTATGTGATCTAATTCGAGAGCACTAAGCGCGTTCAGTCGCGGAGAAGTTCTTGGCAGATACTTACGCTGTATTCCTTTGAAACCTTCCGTTTCAACAATATCGAGTTCACCAAGTTTTTTCATTCCGCCAACGACAGCGTCAAAAGATTTCTGCTTGGGTGTTGGACCGTAATGATTGCGCACATAGGTAAGCCCTGTAATAGATTTGCCATGTTTTTCGTAAAAATCAAAATCGATGAAGTAAAGAAATTTGTAGAGCACCGTTTCGCCAAAAGTTGACTTGCCCGCAACTTGATCAAGCACATACAGAAGAACTTCTCGTAATTTTTCCAGGTTCTCTTGCGGAACCTCGCGAGGAACCAAATCTTGTGAGTCGTCAACAAAAGTGAGATTCTCGTTATCTTCACTAGCGGGAATGTCGAGCCCATGGAGAAACACTTCGGGATTCACTTCAAAGATGAGACTGAGACTTTCGAGCTGATCAAGAGATGGTGAAGTTTTCCCTGTTTCTAAATGGGAATATGTTGTACGCGTGATTCCTAGACGTTGAGCAATTTCGTCTTGGCTAAATTTTGCAGTTTTACGTAATTTAATAAGTGTTTCCGTAAACATTTCTACCTCCTCCACAATTCTCGTCACGTCCATGATATCACTGTATATCTTTCTTTACAATGGTTTTGTAAGTATTTCTATACATTTCTTAAACCGTTTCTTTGTCTGAATATTCCCGGCGGTCTAGCAGTGAAGGCCAAGATCAGCTGTTATCCCCCACGATAACAAGGGAGTACGACAAAAACCACGGGACTTCATGATGCACTCGCCACAACGGGTCATGCTCGTATTGTGTCGGTGAGTTCCGAAGCACATTCGCTTTCGCCTGTTGATTTTGACGATATACATTTCGACCATCGCCCGTATGAGCCTTTGCCGTTCAGAGCGCACACCCCGTCATTCAGAGCGTAGCGAAGAATCTCAACCCTGGTCCTCCTCCTGCTGCTTCTTTAATAATTCTTCAAGTTCAGGCAAAACAGCTAAGTCTTTTGCACGGCCAGCAAAGCGCTTTGAGACAATAATGTTTTCGAGCGAAGCTACGTGGACAACTAATCCGATAAAAGTCACGTCTTTGCGATTGTGATACAGCTGTTCATATTCAAATAGTGCGCCGTTTTCACCTGCTGGAATATCGTGGATGATGTCAAAATCGCCAAAGTGCGTAACCCACGTTCCGATCTGCATATTCCGCAAAAGTTCTGGTGTTATAGGCACCTCAACATCTGTGGCACCACGCAACCTCCCACCAAGTTCTTTTAATGCCTCGCTGAGACGCTCAAAGTTCTCTTTATTATTTTCAGGACACACGTCGATATCTCTTGTGAAAATATCTGCGCCTTGTAAAATGGAACCGACACCACCAACAATTACGTACTGGACTTGATGTTTTTCAAGAGTCCGGATTATCTTCTGTACATCTTTCGAGAGATTTTGCATATTCCACAACTTCTTCCGCTGTTAACCAGCGCCCATCTCTGAGCAAAACCGGTTTCTCCAGCACTTCTGCGGGTCCAGCAGTTTCAAAAAGTTTCAATGCTCGAATCCAAGCAGGGTCAGATTGTTCAACTGTGTACACCAAAGTTTCAAGGGAAGATTCTGGGGAAGTAGATGTGTCGTTAGCAACGACGGGTTCAGTCGCTGATACTTTTTTAGTTTTCATAGCTGAACCTCCTCATCTGTGCATATTCAACCTCGGGGGTACGACAT
>CALMUU010000147.1 GCA_937872965.1 uncultured Actinomycetes bacterium | reverse complement strand
AGATCCGATTAACAGCGAAGAAGTATTTTGAATATGAAAATGCCGATCTCCCTAGTCATTCCGAGTCAGCCAGTTATTCCGCACCCGCCAGTCATTCCGAGGCTTCAGCCGAGGAATCTCCGCGCAGCGGTGAATCAGAGATCCTTCACTCCGTTCAGGATGACGTGATGAATATCGATATCCCTCAGTGGTCAACATCGCTTCTCTTTGCGAGTCACGCCCCAATCTTATTGGCACTACAAAATGTTTTAGGCGAAACCAATACTTCGGTTCATTCAGTATTGAATCGAATGAACAAAGAGATCATTCGGAATCACGATGCCCAGATGAGATGGGCAAAATCCACTCCTGTTCAACAAGATATTTCTGCCGACCTGCTTGAGCATCCACAACATTGGTTTGTCGAAAACGTTGGAAATATTAACCGTGTGGAAGGTGGAGATGGACCGATCCGCACATCGGTCGAACGTGTTGAAGCCGCGGGGATGATCGAACCCTTAATTGAGATCCTTGGGAGCATCGCCAATTTTAGTGAGCGAGCAAATTTTGAAATTCCTTTCCAGTCGCTGATGCGTGTCAGTGCTTTTTCGATGATCGCCGAATCCGAGGAGCACGCGAAATATGGATGGACTCATTGTTTAACAATTCCGCACGCGATGTGGGTATTGTCAGCTCAGTCTCAAAGCTCAGGCCGTTTGTTACAAGCTGCGACGACCCATGCAGCAACGTTTCGAGCATTGTTGTGTGAACAAAAGCTCAGCGTTGACAACTTGGAAGAGTATTTCGAACCGGACGAGCACGCTGTTTTTGCAGAACACTATGTACGTATCACCGACATCATTTCTGAGGCGTGTGCAATGGAGGATGCACATCTTGTGAAGTATACGTACTCATGTTTTGACTGCATGAAGCGCGATCCGCGGTATTCAAAACTCTATATCGCAGCTGCTGGCAAACTCCTCGCCCTCTGGCAGGAAGATTCCTCGTCATCCTGAGCGCAGCGAAGGATCTCTAACTTCCCAAAGAATCTTAATGAGATTCAAGTTTAACAATCAGTTTTTCACTCCATTCCAAGACCGCAGTCCATTCTTCTTCGCTGAAACCACTGTCTTGAACTGAAAATCGACGAAGACCTTGTAATCCGCGTATGAGCTGATCAACTGTAAAGCCAGGATCAATTTCGGGAGCACGGTCAACGAATATGGAAATGTCGTTCACTTTACACAACGAATACAAATCAAAACCATCGCGACTTTTTGAGCGTCCTGATAACGCTAAAACTTTATTTGCACCGAGCCCTATTGTGGAAAGTGTTGGTCCAAAGTTTGAATCATCCGTGGAGGTAAAGTAATCGTGACCGAAGTCAACCGAAGTTTCTTTGTCGTGCTGATAAACAGTGAATTTACAGAATCCTTCATTTTCAATGTCGATGTTGACCGTATAGGATTCGTTTTCGATTGCTTGTTTGCATGACCGTGCAAATGTGTTTACGAAAGCTCTTTCACGGGTGATGTAATCTAAATCCTCGGTCTCCCTATTCGATATGTTTTTATAGATCAAAGCTGCACCGCCAGCCAACACGAACTTATCTCTTCCGTTTACGGTATTAATGATGGTGGCAATCTCAATTTGAATTGGACTAAGCATGTCTATTCCTTTAGCGACGTGTACATTGTTTCCCAAGCCTTGCGTAATTCTGTTGGCAAGTAAAGAGTCGGCCACAATTCTTTCAGATCTGGAAACGATATGTATTCCTGGATATCCTTAATCGATCCTTCTTCAAGGACTATTTCATAGAGCTGTGCACGAGATGATGGTCGTGACATATCAAAAA
>CALMUU010000146.1 GCA_937872965.1 uncultured Actinomycetes bacterium | reverse complement strand
GCTTTTTCGCGAACTTTTTCCTCTCAAATTCAACCTGTTGAAATTGGACGTTCCATTATCCGGCGCCTCGAAACACAACGAACAATTACAGCAGAAGGCACAGCAATACCCAACAATATTGTTGTCCACTTATGTCCTACCGATGTAGAGCGCCTGGGAGCAATTCTCAATAGCTTGGCTGATGAACTTTGCGCGCTCGTGCGAGACCACGCCAACGGTGAAAAATATCGTCTTGTTGGCCCTATCGATATCACTATTGTTTCCAATCGAGCGATTCAAGAAGGTCAAATAACTGTTGCCACAACTTTCGACGAAGGCCGTGGCGCCAATCGCGGTGTACTCATTTCATCTGCAGGTGACCGCACCCCGCTCCTCAAAGAAATCACAACTATTGGTCGACTCACCACATGCGATGTTGCTCTGTCTGATTCACAGTGTTCGCGCCTCCATGCAGAAATTCGCAAAACATCAGAAGGATACGAAATTCTGGACAAAGGTTCGACGAACGGAACCAGAGTGAACGGTTCAACCATTACCCAACACCAATTAGTCGTGGGTGATGAACTCCAATTCGGGTCAACTAACTTTATTTTTCAGGCAGATGATATCGTTGCTCCTTCAACAGAGAACGACGAACGGAATCGGAATAACCTGTAACAACGATCAGCAATATGTCGCATCTATCGTCAACCAAAGGTACGTTTAAGTGAGTGAATCTCTCCTACAGCTATTGAGCTACTTCCTTCTGGCAGCTATTTACCTTTTTCTTTTTATTGTCACGCGAGTTGCAGTGCGCGAACTCAAACCGCAGCCTGTCGTAATCGTTGGTGCACCTAATGATGCAGGAATGGTTTCACGAAAGCCAAGCAAAAATAAAGCCACCGGAACAGGACTTCTAGGGTTAACACCTGAAGCAATTGCAGGGGAAAGATTCGAAGTAGCAAACGAATCCACTTTGGGACGCGCGCCTGGGTGCACCATTGTTCTCACGCACGACACATTTATTTCTCAAGTGCACGTTCGACTCACACGACAAAACAAAAACTTTTTTATCGAAGATCTCAAATCGACAAATGGAACTTTGGTCAATAATAAAAAGATTGAAGGACTCACACGATTGAAAAAAGGTGATCGAGTCACCATCGGGCGAAGCGTTTTTGAGGTCGTGAAGTGAAAATCGATGTCGCCGCCATTAGCGATACCGGCCGGGTACGTGAAGGAAACGAGGATTCATTTCTTGTTGATAAGGACCTCTTTATTTTCGCTGTCGCCGATGGAATGGGCGGACACGTAGCTGGAGAAATTGCTTCTGCCACTGCAGTAGAGGCAGTACGCGCTTCTGTTGCAAGTGGTACAGGAATTGAAAATGCTATCCGCATCGCACACGGTGCAGTGAAAAAGAAGTCGGCCTCCGAAGAATCGTTGGCGGGAATGGGGACCACACTCACCGCCCTTGGGTTTTCGAGTAACAAGGAATTAGTTATCGCTCACGTGGGAGATTCACGCGCCTACGTCATCCATCGAGGAAATATTGATGATGAAAAAAATTTCCATACCGAATTGGTTCGCATTACGAAAGATCACTCTTTGGTCGAAGAGCTCGTTGACGCTGGTGAAATTACGGAAGAAGAAGCAAATGTTCATCCGCGTCGAAGTGTCATCACACGTGCACTCGGCATCGATGGAGATATTGAGGTCGATGCCACACCGATTCCTTTCTTGAAGGGAGACCGTTATCTTCTCTGCTCAGATGGCCTGACGTCGATGGTGCGCGATGACGATATCGCTCAGGTTCTGCGCTCGGAGAAAACTCCGAATGATTGCGCCAGCAAACTTGTGTCGCTTGCCAACCAAGCGGGAGGCAATGACAACATCACTGTATTGATTATGGATGTTCTCGATGCCCACGTTCAGCCACCCGTGACTGCTTCCATTGCACAATCTATTCCTGCACATGAATCCGTACAGCCCCTCCACTACAAGAAAGGTCGCATTGGTTTTGCTTTGCGAATTGTCATCTCGATATTGCTCGTCGCTGCATTGTTCATTGGAGCTTACGTAACAGCAGATCACTTCGCCCATCAGGGCTACTTTCTTGACCAACGCAATGGACAAGTTGTCCTCATGACTGGTCGATACGGCGGAGTGTTGTGGTGGAATCCCGAAATCGATACACAAACAGGCCTCGAAGTTAAAAAACTTTCATCAGCAGATGCGCTACTGGTCACTCGACATGAACGGTATACCTCACGCAAACAAGCAGTCGCTCGTTTAGAACAAATACGTAAACGACAGAAGCTCAAAAGCACAGAACCCACTACTACCACGACCACAATTCCACTCTTATCGCCCACTACATCTCTCCCTCTCAATGGATAGTTACGCATGACTCAACCGGAAGCTCCTCCCGTAAATTATCAACTTGTTCCTCGATCGAAATTCCTTCTTCGAACGCCTGAACTTCTACTGGGTTCACTTGCCGCACTCATCACGATAGGGGGTTACGCGCTTACTGCTCTCGTTGATAAAAGCTATCTGCCCAAACAACTTCCTAGTTTGCTTGTTTTGATGATTGTTCTTATCGTTATCGCCCATGTGGCCGTATGGATTTGGGCACCCCGCTCTGATGCGACACTACTGCCTTTGGCTGTGCTTCTCAACGGAATTGGATTCATCATCATCTCGCGTTTGGATAAAAGTGAAGCGCAAGCGCAAGCACTGTGGACTGCACTCGGAATCGCAGCATTTGTTATAACGCTCGTCTTCATTAGACGCACAACTTCTCTCCACCGATACCGATATACCTTTGCCTTTCTTGGGCTTATCGCAATTATGTTGCCCACGATTCCAGGCATCGGAACAGAGATCAATGGTGCACGGCTATGGATTCGTCTCGGTAGCTTTTCCTTTCAACCAGGGGAAGCCGCAAAAGTATTTCTTACCATTTTCATTGCTTCCTACCTGACTGATACCCGTAAACTGCTCTCCACATCACGGAGAAGCGTGGGAAAACTTTTTATTCCGGATATTAAATTTTTTGGTCCTTTGCTCGTAGCGTGGGGAACATCTATTCTTGTGATGGTTCGACAAAAAGACCTTGGATCTTCTCTTCTTTTCTTTGCCGTTTTTGCAGCGATGCTCTACATCGCCACAAACCGCGTCAGTTATCTCGCAACAGGCCTGGTTTTTTTCTCGGGGGCAGCCACGGTCGCATACAAATTGTTTGGTCACGTCCGTGTCCGTGTCGAGACATGGATCGACCCATGGGCTTCACCTCAAGATGAAGGCTTCCAACTTCTTCAATCTCTTTTCTCGTTTGGAACAGGCGGTGTTAAGGGAACAGGATTAGGACTGGGGACACCCAATAAAATCCCCAATGCGTCGACTGACTTTGTATTTAGCGCTGTGGGTGAAGAGTTGGGACTGGTAGGAACAATCGCTGTCATCATTGCGCTTTTGCTTTTTGTCGCGAGCGGTTATCGCATTGCGACACGTGCGCAGCGTCCCTTCGCGCAACTCTTCGCTGCAGGTTTGACAACAATTATTGGCGTCCAAACTTTCGTCATTCTTGGCGGAGTGACTCGTGTGATTCCTTTAACTGGCGTGACCCTTCCCTTCGTAAGCTATGGAGGAAGCTCCTTGGTTGCGAACTATGTCATCTGTGCTTTGTTGCTAAGAATTTCAGATGAAACCGCCAGAGATAGCCTCAACTCAGAAACAACAGTTGTAGTAGATAACGATCGAAAATCCAAACAATCGAGTTCACGATGACATTTCTCCGTCATTCTGAACTTGTGAAGAATCTTGTCGAACTCACAAAGAGATCCTTCGTTTCACTCAGGATGACATTGAGGAGCGCGGAATGAATGATCTTGTTCTTCCCATCCGTCGTGTTGCACGTTTTGTATTTATCTTATTTTTTCTTCTCGTTGGACAATTAACCTATTTGCAGGTTTTTCAAGCAGATGCTTTGAAAAACGATCCGCATAACGTGCGAACACTCGTTAATGAATTTGCAAAACCACGCGGGGATATTGTGACATTCGATAACCACGTAGTCGCCTTTTCTACTCCAAGCAACGATGAACTGAAGTACCAACGCCGATATCCAGAAGGAGCACTGTACGGACACATCACGGGGTACCAATCTTTTCTGGTGGGCAACACGGGTGTCGAAAGCGCTTACAACTCAGCACTCAAGGGCAAAAAGGGAGAGGA
>CALMUU010000145.1 GCA_937872965.1 uncultured Actinomycetes bacterium | reverse complement strand
ACATATCAAAAACAAGACCGATGTGACTCCAGTTCAAATGGTGAGGAAGTGAGAGTTTTTCTTTTTTGTAAGCTGGCCGCGATTTGATGTCTAAAAAAGGTGGAACAATGAAATGACTTTTGGCTGAAGGATGGACAGGAGCGAGAGCAAGCATTTTCAAAGTCTGTTCCCACTCCGCTTGGGTGATTCCGACGTTTTTTGTTATTGTTTTTCGGTGGCTTGTAATAATGACTGTATTACCCGCCTGTACTTCTCTCAGAGGTGCACTGGGATTCCGGTTCATTTCGGTGACGGTTAAAGTTTTCATAATCTACGCATAATTCTACGTAGTATTAGGAACTATAGCAATAGTAAATGTGTGCCTATTTACAGGGCAATTTTGACAGTCTTGCCCCTTGTTGTCTTGAGCTTCCCCCGGTTTGACGGACGTTTTAATGAATCATACTGGGCTTGGCAGTTGTACTTTTCTGCTTTATAGCTGCCCATCTTTTAGTCACATGGGTGACTGACCATAAATTTTTACTCCGCCATGCCGATGGAACTGTTGACATATTAGTATTAAGTGTATACACTTCCATTGAAGGGGGTTTTCACTATGACAATCAAAACAAGGGCAAAAAGCGAGGTTCTACCTGCAACTTTCTCCTATAGCCAGGCACGACAGCTTGGAATCTCGGCCGAACTTCTCTATCACATGCGTGATTCTGGGGCCATCGAAACGCTGAGCCGTGGGCTGTATCGCCGTGCCGATGCACCGACAATTGATTGGGATCTACTCGAAATTGCTTTCCGTTCACGAACGGCAACGTTATGTTTAGTTACCGCTCTATCGCGCCATGGCCTCATTGATTACATTCCGAGCGGAATTGATATCGCATTACCGCGAGGAACGCGCGCACCATCACTATTTTCTGCCTCCATCAGAATCCATTCGTTTTCTAGAGATACTTTCCACATTGGGCGCGAAACAATAAAGCTTGAAGAACACGACCTCGGTATCTATTCAGCTGAACGTTCAATTATCGACGTTATCCGCCTACGACATTTTCAAAATTCGGCCTTTGCATGGGAGGCGTTGCGAAACTGGTTAAAAATTTCTGGCAATACTCCCGCAGCGATATTGAAAATGTCCAAACACTTCCGTGGGGCAGAACAGCCGCTGAGAAATGCATTAGAGATCTTGTTATGAGCAGACCCTCTCACTCTTCAACAGCGGGGCATATCTATCTCGAACTGCAAAAGAAAGCACGACGAGACGGCCGACCAACCGATGAATACTTCAATGTGTATGTCTTGGAAGGTTTTCTCGACCGACTATCGCGGACGAGTTTTATCAAAGACTTCGTTCTCAAAGGTGGTGCGTTGCTTGCGTCATACGACGCACGCAGACCAACTCGCGATATCGACTTAGCTCGACTTGATGCTCAGCGAAGTGTCAAAGAATTGTTTCACATCATCCAAACAATCGCAGGTACTCAAATCGACGATGGGCTGGTCTTTGATGTGTCTGCAGCATCTGTTAACGAAACCCGTGAAGCCGACCCCTCGTCATTTGGCGTGCGAATTTCTATGCCTGCGCATATAGACAAGGCAACCATAACTTTTCATATTGATATCAACGTCGGAGATCCGGTGGTCCCATTGCCAGAGATGATTTCTTTACCCCGAATCCTTGAAGGCACAGCTGAGGTTTTCGGCTTTCCCATAGCCATGATTATCGCGGAAAAACTTGTAACCGCAATTCAGCGTGGTGAAGCGAATACCAGGTGGAGAGATTTTGCCGATATTTATAATCTGACGGGTCGTCATGAACTCACATCTACTGAATTAAGGAATTCAATCGCAGCTGTGAGTTCATACCGGAATCTGCCAACAGATCTGTCGTTGTCGTTCATCGAAGAGTTTGGATTCGATCACGATGTACAGTGGAAGACGTGGCGGACAACCCAGCGACTCGATGATGTCTTACCCGAGAAGTTCGCTGCTGTCACAAATGCAATTTCAACTTTCGCCGAGCGGTTGCTCGATGAAAGGGGAGAACCCTTAGTTTGGAATCCAACGAGTCGTTCATGGGAAAGCGTGAAGGACTCCGTGTGCAGCACGAATGAAACGAGAAGTTAGCTCCCCGAATAATTATGAGCTTCGTGAGTGATGATCACATCGTGAGGATGATTCTCGCGTAAAGCCGCAGCTGTGACGCGAACAAACTGTGCTTGGTTGATCATCGATACAATTGTTTCTGCGCCG
>CALMUU010000144.1 GCA_937872965.1 uncultured Actinomycetes bacterium | reverse complement strand
CCGGAAGCTCCCACGATATTGACGGAATAGACTCGTGATCCATTAGTCGTTGCGCGGGCAGAGCCCGACGCAACTCGCAGTCGCTCATCCTTCGCTCCCTGTGATTTAGACATTTTCACCCTATTCTTTGGCCACGCGGTTAATGATATCTACTGCTTGGTCAATATGACTTTCTTCAATAATAAGCGGGGGCGCCAGTCGAATTGTATTTTCACTTGTCGCATTGATCACAAGACCCGCCTCAAGGGATCGCGTAACCAATTCATGAGCGGAAAGGCCTAAGCTCGGGTCGAGGTCGCACCCGACCAAGAGCCCTGCCCCGCGAACTTCGCTAAAGAGTCCTGTATCAACGAGTTTCTGTTTGAGAATTTCCCCTAATTTTTGTGTACGTTGTGCGATTCCATCACGCTCCATAATGGAAAAAACGCTATCCACAACGCTGAGCGCAAGCGGTTGGCCACCAAATGTGGAACCGTGGTCTCCTGGGGACATAACCTCAGCAATGTCAGGCGCAGCCCAACAGGCACCAACAGGAAAACCATTTCCTAGCGCTTTTGCCATTGTCACGATATCCGGCTTAATTCCATAATTCTGAAAGCCGAACCAAGACCCGGTGCGACACATGCCTGTCTGCACTTCATCAATAATGAGAAGTAAACCATGTTCTGTGCATACAGAATTTAGCGAGTTAAGAAATTCCTCAGATCCAACGCGCACTCCGTTTTCCCCTTGAATCACTTCGATCATGACAGCAATGCATTCATCGTCGATCTGACTGACAAGAGAGTCGATATTGTTGTATTCAAAGTGTTTAAAGAAAGGTGGAAGCGGTTCAAAGTTCTTATGCTTTTCCACTTGCCCAGTCGCAGCCAGAGTTGCCAGCGTTCGACCATGGAAAGAACCGAAAGCGGTGAGTATCTTGTGTTTTTTTCCTCCGCCATAGCGTTTAGCGATTTTGATTGCACACTCATTGGCTTCGGCCCCTGAATTGCTAAAGAACACTCGGCCATGAGGTTCGCCAGTGCCTTCAGAAATTTTCTCATCAATCGTCCGAGCAACTTTTTGCGTGTACTCATTCTGGAAAAAGTTCGAGACGTGTGTCAAGGTAGCGAGCTGTTGCGATGCAGCCTGAGTAATTTCGTCATTCGCGTGACCAAGACTGACCGTTGCAATACCGCCGAGAAAATCTAAATACTCTTTCCCTGCATCATCAAAAAGAAATGCACCCTTACCGCGAACGAATGTCGCCTTCGAGGGCGGGTAGGTATTAAGAAGATAGGAGTCGCTTGATGTGGTCAATTCAGTCGATTCAGTCATGTTGTGCCTTGTTATTTACTGCGTTGGAGGGATTTACCGCGGTATACCCGCGGTAAATCCCTCCAACGCGAAGGAAGAGGGGGTACGATGCATCATTCAGAGGTGAACATTGTGCCTATGCCAGCATCAGAAAAAAGTTCGACGAGCACTGAGTGGGGTACCCGACCATCAATGATGTGTGCCTTCTCCACACCACCATCGACAGCATCAACACATGATCGAATCTTGGGAATCATCCCCGCAGAAATGGAATCAGAATCGATTAGCTGACGTGCTTCTATCGACGATATCTCAGAAATAACAGATTCAGGATCGTTAACGTCTTTCAGTAAGCCCGGAATGTTCGACATCACAATAAGCTTCTTCGCGCCTAATCCAATCGCGATGGCAGACGCAGCTTCATCTGCATTGATGTTCAACGACTGACCTTCCTCATCGACACCAATAGGAGCAATGACAGGAACCAAATCCTCGAAATACAGACTTTCCAGAATCGATGCATTGATGCCATCGACTTCTCCGACAAAGCCGAGGCGTTCGTCACGTTGATGTGCAGAGATAAGACGGCCATCTTCGCCCGTTGTTCCGACAGCAATTCCGCCATGACGATTGATTGCAGTGACGATTTCGCGACCCACCTGACCGACCAAAACCATGCGTGCGACCATGAGTGTTTCTTTATCCGTAACACGCAATCCATCAACGAATTCGGGTTCCATCCCATAGATCTTCATTGCTTCGTCGACTTGTGGCCCTCCGCCATGGACAACGACAACATTGATTCCAATCGACCGGAGGAAAACAATATCATCGGCGAATGAATCCAGCTCGGGACCGACAGCATGAGAACTTCCCCCATACTTCACCACGACGACGCAGTCATTGAATTCTTTGATATAGGGCAAAGCATCGATCAAGGCGCGAGAACGCTGCTCAGCTGCCATTTCTTCGTTTGCCATGATTACTCCCACTAGGTTTCACTGTTTGCAGGGTCCAACCTTGCAAAAGAGACGAACAACCAGAATAGAAGAGATTTACCCCCTCCGACAAATACATTTGTGCTCTTTTACGGCATTCCGATGTCAATTATGAGAGAATGTATCTCTTTCCGGCAATCCAGAGATCCTTCACTTCGTTCAGGATGACAATGTAACGATCCAAACCCAAGAATATGGAAATATGACTACTGAATCGACTAATGAATCTGAACTTGTTCCCGTAGAGGGCATTCGTAACATCGCGATCATTGCACACGTGGACCATGGAAAGACGACCTTGGTCGATGCCATGCTCCGTCAAACCGGCTCGCTTACCCACGCCAATGAACAAGATACCCGCATTATGGACTCGGGCGACCTTGAGCGCGAAAAGGGAATTACTATTCTCGCAAAAAATACTGCTGTTCGATGGCGCAACACAAAAATCAACATCGTCGATACTCCCGGTCACGCCGACTTCGGTGGAGAAGTAGAACGCGCACTTCAAATGGTCGACTCCGCCGTTCTTCTTGTCGATGCCGCAGAAGGACCCCTGCCGCAAACTCGATTCGTTTTACGAAAAGCGCTCGCACTCAATCTTCCTCTCGTTGTTATCATTAATAAGGTCGACCGACCCGACGCTCGTATTGCAGAAGTCATCGACGAAGTTTATGAAATGCTTTTTGATATTGATGCTGATGAACACCATATTGATTTCCCTATTGTCTATGCAGCTGCAAAAGATGGCTGGGCCACACTAGAAGCTCCCGAAGGTTTAGAAAATCCTCACATCCATAAAGAGGACCCAAAAGTTTCTTCTCACCACGGCCGCCCTGACAACGTGAACGAGCTGCTTGATCTGTTGGTGGATTACATGCCCGCTCCAAAACACATTCCTGGCCACCCACTTCAAGCACACGTCACCAACTTGGGTGCATCAGCATTTGTGGGTCGTCTCGCGATTTGTCGCATGATTAATGGAACCATCCGCAAGGGTCAACAGGTTGCGTGGATGAAGACCGATGGAACTGTTGCACGCGCAAAAGTTTCAAACCTCTACATTACGGAAAGTAATGAGCGCGCAGAAGTCACCGAAGCAAGCGCAGGCGAACTCGTTGCTGTCGCTGGCTTATCCGAAGTAACTATCGGCGAAACTCTTGCCGACCCTGAGAACCCTGTTGCAATGCCTGTCATCACTGTTGACGAACCCGCATTGGCAATGACAATCGGAATCAACACCTCTCCCTTGGCAGGCAAAGAGGGCGACAAACTCACCGCCAGCCAAGTCAAGAATCGTCTGGAACAAGAACTCGTTGGAAATGTTGCACTGCGCATGTTCGACACCAATCGCCCCGATGCATGGGAAGTACACGCCCGCGGCGAATTACAACTTGCTGTTCTGGTCGAGCAAATGCGTCGTGAAGGTTTCGAACTTACCGTCGGAAAACCTATTGTTCTCACGCGTGAAATCGACGGCAAAGTATGCGAACCAACAGAACGCGTCACCATTGATACGCCGGAAGAATTTGTGGGTGCGATCACACAGCTGCTCGCCTCACGCAAAGGACGTATGGAAAATCTTGTTTCGCACGGAACGGGTTGGGCGCGTCTTGATTACATTGTTCCTTCCCGTGGTTTGATTGGTTTTAAAACTGATTTCATGACCGAAACTCGCGGTTCAGGTGTTATCCACCACACGGCTGAAGGTTGGGAAGAATGGGCTGGAGAAATTCGTGCCCGTGAACGCGGATCTATTGTCGCCGATCGTTTGGGTCAAACAACAGGTCACGCCATCACACTTGTCCAAGAACGCGCAACCCTTTTCGTCGCTCCCGGCGAGGTTGCATATCTCGGAATGATCGTTGGAGAGAATTCACGCAACGAAGACATGGACGTAAACATCGTTCGAGAAAAACAACTCACTAACATGCGCGCATCGGGCTCAGACCATACCGTCAAAGTCACGCCACCGAAATTATTTTCACTCGAAGGCGCGTTAGAATTTATTGCGGATGATGAGTGCGTAGAAGTAACGCCTAAATCAATCCGCATGCGCAAAGTTGTTCTTGACCCCGCAGAGCGAGCTCGTACAGCAAAGAAGCGTCGCCAAGGTGCAGCAGGTGCTGGTTCAACGACCGAATAGGCAGACAAATCTGAAATTATTGACGAGTAATGGGCGGCAAGCCTGAAGTGGCAACCTTTTGTGTGAGATTTTTTAACAGATGCTGCGTAGCGTCGTATACGGATTCACTCTTGTTCCGTTGGCTCCACCCATGCGCATTTCAAAGTGGGTATGTGTCGCGCCTCCGCTGGCGTTACCTGTGCTTCCCGTATGGCCAATGACTTCGCCGCGACTGACGTTACGGGCACCGCCGACGGTACTATTCAAGTGAGTGTAGTAGTACGTTATGCCATTGCTTCCAGAGAGATAGGCGCTGATACCGCCGGTTCCTTCATTCGCAAAACTCACTCTACCGCTCACCACCGCAACATTTGGGGTACCTCTGGCAGCAAAGATATCATTTCCTTTATGGGTACGTCCACCACTTCTTGGTTGGCCCCAATCATTAGTAAATGCAACGGATGCTTGGATTGGGCAGGCCATAGCTCCACCGCCCGGGTTGATGATCGTACCAACTGCAGTAGAAGAAGCAGTAGTAGAACTAGATCTCTTCGCCGACGCTGCTCGTGCAGCAGCAGCGGCTTTTGCATCTCGTGCAATCTTCGCTTCGAGAGTAGCTTGCGCTTTTGTTGCATCTGCAAGCTTTGCATCCAAAGTTTTCTTCTGTTCTGATAGATCTTCGAGTGTTGCTTTGCGATCTTTCTGTAACTCAGCGAGTTGATCTCGAGTAATTTTGAGATCTTCTTGCATGCTCACAAGGGTGGTTAATTGTGCATCGTCAAATTCGGCCACAGTGGCAAGGAATTGTTCGCGTCTAGTTTCGTCAACAACATCTGCATAGCTTTCAAGGCTTGATTCATCACTTGATCGAATATAGGCATCTTTGGCTTGAGTTGAAGCCTTAACCTGAAGAGTGGAAATGCCGCCTTCGGCAGACGCGAGCTGTGTCTGAGCATCGGTGAGCTCATCATTAATTCGTGTCAGTGCACTAAAGGCGTTGGAATACTGGCTGGCTGCTATCCCAGCTTCTTTTTTCGCCTGTGCAACCGTAGCTTTCGCTTCTGCAATAGGATCCTTTTTAGTAAGTCGCGAGCTTGCAAAAGCTGGAACAGCCATGAAAGAGACCAGTCCAACAGAGGTCGCCAAAATAAGAGCTGCGAAACGACACAACACGTGACGTTGAGAGGAAGTAAAACGGAGGGCAAAACGATCGTGCGCCTGATAGGACATAACGGAAGTCAATGCTAGCAGCAGTACGCAACCGAGATGGAATAAAAGACTATTTGCCCAGCTCAACGTATGAATTTGTAAGAATGATCTCGTCGTCTGAGGATCTTTTCGACACGAGGTAATAGGTCTCAATCTCGGAATCGCTTCCCTTGCCTGAACCTATGAAGAATGTTGTCGTCAGATCATCTCCTGGACGCAAGGGGTGTGAAAAACGGACGGCCATGCGCTTAAGGCGAGTCGGATCCGAATCACCCAGTGCACTAATTGCAGCCCATGACGCCTGCGCCATTGTGCAAAGGCCATGGATAATGATTCCACCCAAACCTACGGATCTAGCAAATTCGTCATCAATATGGATAGGCATGAAATCCCCAGATGCTTGCGCATAGCGAAATGTTTGATCATCATCCATATGGGCTTCAACTACCTTAATGAAAGCTTCGCTCTTGTCTCCTTGGGAAATGGCCTCCCCATACTGATCCGTATCGAGACCGTTGTCGTGGGGTTCACCAAAAGTAACTCCTCCATCAACTTTACGATAAAACATCGTAAAGTACTGCTCAATAACGGGTTGACCCGTTACATCATCAACAGATTCCGATTTCACAATCAAGGTTGTTCCTGAATCTTTGACCGAAATGCTTTCACCTATTGCATGTGAACGCAAGGCCAAACCTGTACGAAGAGGTTGATGGAAAATCATGTCTTGTTCACCATGCACCACGGAAAAGAAATGTTCTTCAGGAACCACTCCCGAGACAACTTCAAAAACTTTTTCCCACACAGGTACCACTGCATAAATCGGAGGAATAAAAGTACCATCTAGATGAAGTGGTGTGGGATCATTTGTCGCCAGCGCATATGCAATACCGGCCTCAGAGTCAAGAGTAGTCACCGACGACCCAGTCTCCACCCCCATCGCTCCAACATTAAAATCAGACATCGAAACTCACCTGTAAGTGATTCTTACTCGTCGCCTGAAGAAGTGGAATCCGAAATGGCTTGGTTCTCTTGCGCTACCGGTGAAGTTGATTTTTCAGAGTCGAGCGACAGAGGTTCGGTTGCTTCCGAACGTACGTCGCCTGCGTGGGAGAGAGGGAGTGACCGAACCTCTGTCGCGGTGCCGGAATCTAATGATTCAAACTCGCGAGTGATGGTAGCCATTTCGGATTCCAAACGCTCGAGTGTTGAAAATGAATCGCTCACGAGCGATTCTTGATGTGTAATGGGTTCTTCGTCCATAACCATATACGCTACCAAGAACGCGTCCGCTAACCTAAGCTCTATGTCCAGCATCTCTTCTACGCTCGAGCACCTCGCCTTCACTCGTCTTGATCAGATCGAATCACGTCTCACGTCTTCCAGGCGTACAATTTTGGGAATTCTTGAATCAGCCGGCAAACCCATGACAGTTACTGATATTGCCGCGCAGGCTGACACGTTAGTTCAATCATCGTTGTATCGAAATTTGACTGTCTTAGAAAAGGCTCACCTTGTTACGCGGATTGTTAATGAACATGAGTTTGCTTTTTTTGAACTTGACGAGCACGTTCTAGGACACCATCATCATTTGCGCTGCACAATATGCGGCAACGTCATCGATATTGAGTTATCTCGGGATACAGAGAAACTCTTAGAGCACTCCGCAAGAAAAATTGCGAAAAGCCATAAATTTTCCGATGTAGAACATCATCTTGACTTTACAGGCGTATGTTTACGCTGTTGTTCGCTGTGATTATTCGATTATTCGGATTATTTGCTGGTGGTTTCCGTGCGAGCAATTGCATTCGCGGCTGCGACATAAACGGCATCATCTTGTTCGCCACTTAAGCGAGATGAAACGGTACCGTCAGCGTTAACGAAGATCAAGTATGGATATCCCGTAAGACCAAACGCCTTGGCGATACTTCCGTTTTGATCATCGGCTAATTTTTTCCATGGCCAGTTTTCTTCCAACAGCCATTGTGACGGAGGATAATTCACCTGCTGTTCACTTGTACCTGTGGCTACTGCGATGAAATCGACATTCTCTGGCAATTTATTTTCGTCGTGCAGTTTGACAATCGCTGGAACTTCTTTTCTGCAATGTGGGCACCAATGTGCGAGAAAAGTAATAACGTAAGGTTTTCCCTCTGGAATTACGGTGTTTGTTTTACCCGAAAAGTCTTGTGCTGTAATTTGGGGAACAAGCATTCCCGATGCAGCATCGGAGCCATCTTCATTCTTTGCCTCGGCACTAGGAAGCGAAGATTCACCAAGATTCCCGTTCAGAGAGACGGCTGATACTTGTACTGTCTCAGAAACTTCAAGTTTACTTTGAGAACGAACTTCATCTTTTTTGTTCGTAATTGTCAAGACAACAAGTCCCACCATTGCAAGTACCACAATACTTATAACAATCGGAAATGTTTTTGAACCGTTAGGGGATGTTCTTTTTACTGTTTGAGCCATGTTCTCAGTCTATATCACGACTCATATAGAGCAGGACAAGTATCGTGATCGATGCAGTAAGCGCCATTCCCGCCGTAGTCAGAAATCCGATCGACGTAAACCATGGGCTTGCACACGGATTGTTAGGATCGCATGTTGGTCCTTCAATACTGGGATTGATCTCAATTGCTACATGGTAAATCGAGACAATGGGACACAATCCTGCCAGCACATAACCAATCCGTCGAATGACGTGGCTGCGCTTGAAATAATAAATCAACATCAAAACTGCAAGAGAGTAAATGAACCCTCTTTGATACCAACACAATCGACACGGTCTCCAACCGAAATATTCCGAAAAGAAAAGCGAAAAAGACATCGCTGTTATGGGGATAAGCCATAAGAGGAAAAAAATTCTCATTCCAAAAAAGTCCGAAAAGCGCATACGGAGTTCAGGTGTTAATCGCGAAAGGAGAAAGCCAGCGAGAAAGATCCAACACAATATTGTTAAAAATGTTGCAATATTGATAGCGAGTCGGGCAGTCGTATCTCCTGGCTGAGTGGCACCATCAGTAAATAAAGCAGCAAGTACAGGAAAAGGCATACCTACAAACTAGCGCAGTTTGTTTATTGATTTCGTTCACCATTAGGTTACATAAATGCGATTTCAGCTTCGGACACTGGCCCCCGCGCTTATTGCGATCGCAATTCTTGTTGCTACGGCTGTTCCTGCGCGCGCAGACGCACACGGTCTCGGCGGATTAGAACCCAGCGAGACAACGGCCAAAATTACTTCTATCAAGCCAGCTTCGAAAGATTTCACTATTGAATCTCTCGAAAATGGTGAACGAATTCGACTGACACAGAAATCGGCTCGTGACCTTATCGTTAAGGGTGTCGACAACGAACCATACATCCGGATTGCAGTCGACGGTACGTATCTCAATCAAAAGAGTGCAACACGCTTGATCAATGAATCAAAGTCAGATCATCACATGTCCGATGAATTGAAGGAGGAATATGCCAAAACTTCGGGAAATCCCCTTACAGTTCCAGAATGGAAAAAGATTTCCACTTCTCGCAGCTACACATGGCATGACCATCGCACGCACTATATGGGTAGTGTTCCCAATGGGGTGACTGACTTAGGATCAAACGAACTTGTTGTTCGCGTCGGACAAGTCGACCATGCCATCACAGTCGCATTTCGATCAGTATCAACGCCCTACAGCGGTACGTTATTTATTCTCTTGGGTCTCGTCTTTTGTTCAATCGCCCTGATGGTAATATTTGCACGTGTAAAATTTATTACATTCATGAACAGGTATGTCACATGTTCACTACTAGCGATAATCGGAGTATCTGAACTAACGCATATATTGGGTTATATGAGTTTTGCCCAACAATCCGTCTCATCAGAAATCGCCTCTAGCCTGTATGGAATTATTTTCATCCTTCTCGTTTTGAGTTGTCTATATAAATTCCTTACACCTGCGTCACGTCGAAAAAGCTGGGCGCAAAACCTTCAGTCGCACGCACCCTTGCTATGCGTCACTGGGTTCATTGGGATCGCGGCTGGAACACTTATTGAGTATCGAACGCTCACTGAGCCCTACCCAGCGACAGCCCTGTCTCCTCTCCTCACGAGAACATTAATAGTGTGCGTTGGCTGCTTATCAGCTGCGATTTTCGCACTTGGACTCATTCACATCAAACAAAAAAGAGAATCTACTGATCTGGAACACAACGCAGAGAACGTGCAAGTTTGACCAAGTTCTCTTGCATCAAGCTGAAGTAATCTGATCCTGCATCAGCCTGTTTTTCTGTTAGTCCTTCAAGAGGTGAAAGGACTTCAGTTTTCAATCCCGCCTCCGAACTAAGCGCTCGAGATACTTTATTTGATACCAACTCTTCAGTAAATACAGTGGTGACATTCTTCTGTGTCGCCAATTCTGCTAATTGACTCAGTCTCGCCGGAGACGGTTCGTTTTCAGGAGAAATGCCTGCAATGGGTTCTTGAACCAGGTCGTACCGTTTAGCTAAACGCGAAAATGCATCATGGCTTGTAATGAACGTGCGCGTATCGCATTGCGAGAGCCCTGTTTCAAATGAGCGATCAAGGTCATCGAGTTTGTTCAGTAACGTATCTCGGCGCGATTCATATACTTTCTTCTGAGAGGGATTAAGAGCAATAAGTGAATCCGCAACTGTGCCCACAGCTTTTTTATAGAGAATGGGATCGAGCCAAAAATGAGGGTCGACATTTTCCTCACCATCAAGAATCTCGTCCAACACATCTACTGTTTTGCCATCACGAGATTGGGACGTTTTTTCAACAGCTGGCTGGAAGCCCTTACCCATAACTACAACAAGTTGGGCATTGAGAACTTTCTCAGTAGACCCAGGAGACAACTCCAGCTCATGTGCCTCTGCACCAACGGGGGTGAGGTTCTCCACAACAAAATCATCACGCACAATCTCATGAACAATAAATTCAAGAGGATAGGACGATGTAACGATTGTTTTGTCTGCATTGGTCAGCGACTTCGAACATCCCGTCAAAGCAAGACTGAACGCCACAGTACATATAAGCAAGGGAGTGAATTTACTCAACGACATACACTGACCAATCTGACAATTCTGATTACATCTACTATAATGAGAATCATTCTTATTTTGCAAATTGAGGATAGGCTGCATTCATGAATACATCTGCAATTGAAATTGATCATGTTTCTTTTTCCTATGGAGATAACCGTGTTCTCGATGATGTTTCTTTTTCGATTGCTCCTCAATCTCTCTGCGCACTTGTTGGTTCAAACGGAAGCGGAAAATCAACACTCATTAAATGCATTACTGGCCTGCTTAAACCGCAAAGCGGATCAATCACGGTTCATCACTCGAATAAAACGACAGGCGACCAGGGATTTGGATATGTTGAGCAACGGCATTTGGTAACAAATGATTTTCCCATAAGCGTTTCCGAAGTTGTAGGCACTGGACGTGTAACGGGACGCGGTAGTTGGTTTCGTCAATCGTCAGAAGATAAAAAAGCGATTGAACATGCTATTGAGTCAGTTGGCTTAAAGGATCATGCACACTGCCCGATGAGCGAACTATCCGGCGGACAACAGCAACGTGTCTTAATTGCAAAAGCATTCGCAGGTGAACCCGATATTCTTATTCTTGATGAACCCATCGCTGGTGTCGATATTGAATCACAGAAACTATTTCAACAAGCACTGACACACATTATTTCTGAACATGAAACAACAGTTCTGCTCGTCAGTCACGAACTTGCTGCTGTGGCTGATATCGTCGACCAAGTAGTCATCCTGAAAAATAAGGTTCTCTTCAACGACACCGTGGAAGAACTTTCCACTCAAGGAATCTCTCTCGGAACGCATAGCCTCCCCATCTGGCTTGCCGGAGACACTTCCGGACACGAGAGGAATGACAAATGATCGCCACTTTGCTTCCCTATCCCTTTGATCAAAACTTCATGACGCGTGCACTTGTGGCTGCACTTATTGTGGGAACAAGCGCGCCATTGATTGGAACATTCGTTGTACAGAGAAAGCTTTCACTTGTTGGCGATGGTCTTGGTCATGTCGCTGCTGCAGGAGTTGGTATTGCATTGTGGCTCGGTATCGCTCCACAGCCTGTTGCAATTGTTGCCACCATTGTCGCTGCATGTGCCATTGAGTGGATATTCCATGCATCAAAAAGTGCTGACACGGCACTCGCTGTCATTTTTTATTCGGGCATTGCGGCATCTATCACTTTCGCGGGCCGCAGTTCACGACAATCACAACTTCAGCAATTTCTTTTCGGATCTTTACTCACAGCCACATGGGATGACGTACTCGTTATCGGTTGTGTCTGTACCGTGGTATCGATCATAATAATTGCACTCTGGCGTCTGCTGCTTACTATTGCCATCGACGAAAGTTCTGCAAAGATTGCAACAATTCCAACTCACGTTTTACATGTTGTTTTGATGTGCGCAGTCGCATTAATTGTGTCGGTTTCTATGACAATTACAGGGCTTCTTCTCATTTCTGCAGTTATGGTTGTTCCCGTAATGACATCGAGACTATTTTCACGAACTTTCCGCAGTGCATGGATTAATTCTTCGCTTCTGGGAGCACTTGGTTCTGTTGTTGGCTTGGGGACATCACGAGTTCTCAACATCGCACCAGGAGGAACCATCGTCCTAACCCACATAGCGATATTTATTCTTGTGGGAATTGTATATAG
>CALMUU010000143.1 GCA_937872965.1 uncultured Actinomycetes bacterium | reverse complement strand
GGTGAAAGACCCGAAGATGCTGCCACTGCCATTAGACCATAGACATATGGCATGTCTTTTATTGCTTGATTATTTGACTCACGAACTGCACGCTCTTGGCGTGCGCGAGAACGTAAAGTCAATATTGGTTGTGAGAGTGATGTCAGGATGTCCATACACCGACTCCTCGTGACACGAGCTTTTTCATCCACAGGACCCCGAGAAATTCGAGAAGGAACCCGGTAATGAGACAGGCCCAACCGAGAGGATGAGTAAAAAGAAAAGCTGTAGTCTGTGTTCCCATTACCATCGACAAAGCAAGCATGATCACAGGTAAAGCGCCAATAACGTATGTAGACATACGGACTTGTGAGAGTGAAGCTACCGTATCAGCCTGTAACTCATAATTTTGGTGAAAACAATCTCCAATGCGCTCGAAGATGCGTGCCGAGTTTCCTCCCATTGTGTGCGCAAGTGAAAGCGTTGCGCACAACATCTTTTCTGGAGAGGACAGGGCGTCTCCGGTACCTACAATGTTGACTGCACGAGAAAACGAAGAACCTGCATAAATATGCCGATGGATATTTTGTAATATAGACGACTGCGAGAATTGTTCATAGGCACGTGCTATCGCTTGGTCAAGCGAATATCCTGCACGCAACGTCCGCGCAACGAAATAGCAAATATTGTCATTGATATTTCGAGACTGAATATGTATTTGATGGGCGCGATAGTGGAGAAATCCGGCTATGGATATACTCACGATAAAAGGAGAACAAATCGCAATTAAAGGCGAAACTATTAAACCACATAATCCTGATACCACATATACTCCCACAACAAGATTGCGCAGTGTTTCAGGCGTATAAGAAAATCCAGCCTCACGACAAAGATTAATGAGTAATGAGTAAATTTTCTGCACATGTGTTGATGAAATTTTTGTTGATGAAATAGTGAACGCAAGAATGACAAGAACACCAGCACATATCAGCTCTGCAATAGGCGCGAAAACATCAGACATCGGTGGTCTCCCCAGTAAATGTATTCAATATTTGAAAACGATTTTCGTCGCGTTGAATGTGACTAATTGAATCGATCACACGTCTACCTTTGGTAGATTTCTTTACAAAGATAATTGTGTCTATTCCATAAACAACCTGAGTAACAATTGCTTGATAATCAAGACCTGGCTGGGCAAACATGGCAAGGGAAGCCAAACGATGAATCACTTCCCGGGGTCCATTGGCATGGATTGTGCACAATGATCCGTCGTGACCTGTATTCAAAGCTTGAACAAGGTCAAAAGCTTCCTTTCCGCGCACCTCGCCTACGACGATGCGATCTGGCCTCATACGAAGAGACGCTTTGACAAGGTCACCAAGACTTACTGCTCCCGCTCCTTCGCTATTGGCAGCTCGAGCCAATAAGCGAACGCAATGTGGATGGTCGGTATGTAATTCAGCCGTTTCTTCAATAGAAACAACGCGCTGATTTTTATCAACATGATGAATCATGCAATTCAGAAGTGTGGTTTTACCAGAACTTGTTCCACCGGCAACTATGACATTGCGTGCACATGAAATAATGTCACGAATGCTGTTCTCCTGGTTTTCATCTTCACAAAATTGATGGAGTTCAAAAGATCGGGCAATAAAGCGTCTAATCGTAATGTACGGACCATCGGGAGCAATTGGTGGCAATACCGCGTGCACTCGAGAACCGTCATCAAGCCATGCATCAACGATGGGAGAAGACACATCGCATCGTGCACCAACAGAGCCTGCAATTTTTTGCACGAGACGGACGAGCTCATCAATGGTTGTCTGAATATCAACCTTGTGAAAAACACCTGCCTTATCTAAATACACCGTTGACGAGGAGTTAATCATAATTTCATTCACTGATTCATCATGGAATAGTTCTTCAAGAAAACCGTACCCCGTAACGTCATGTATCAGAGTAGAGATCAGACGACTTTTTTCATCTGTCGACATCAAGGGATACCGATTGTTGACGCTAGAACGAATAATGGCATCAACGCTCTCGTTTTCTATTGAAGACTCGCCCAGATGTGCGACAACATCGTTGTGAACATCAAGACGCGGTGAAGAACTTTGAGTCATCCACGATCCTTTAGTGAGCTGAGAAGATGTTGAGAATAGGTTTTATCAAGGACAAATTTCTCACGCGAGGACGAACGTTCTGCTTTCTGTTGAGGGACGCTCCTTATGGATTCTTTGTCACGCCAAAAAGGTTGACTATTTCGGAAACTGGCATCTTCGAAAACATCATTGTCTACCCTCAGCTCATGTTTTTCGTCCTTGATGTCATTCACATAGGAACTCACGGGTCCAATCAGTTTTTCAGGAGTGCGATGGATTAATACTCCTGCATCGATTGTTCTTGCAAAATCACGACGAGCGTCAATTTCTATAACTGTTAGGACACCCAACGTGCGTGCAATCTCGTTACTTGCAATACTCCGGCCACTTTCCCTTATGACAACACATACGTCAACATGTTCACGAAACGTATGTGTCATCGCTCTCCATAGACCTAAATAGCACTGGCGCAATACCATTACAACAATGTCGGATGATTGAATGATTTCTTGTGCAAGGTCATCTGCTCGGTTTCCCAAGTCAATAACACAATCTCCCTCTCTTTGAGTTAATGCATCAATAATCTGTTGCCGACGAATGCCATCATTCTCACCTCCACGTGATGAGCTCACCCCTTTCCCGGATGAAGCCGGGTCCCTCACTGAGCCGGCAACGAAATCAAGATTGTGTTTGAGAGGAACGGAAATTTTCTCTAAAGATGTAGATGTCGGTTCCGCCGAATTCACCCAATCATCAAAACAATACCGAGGTTCGATATCTGAAGCCACGACAGCTTCAAGATCTCCTTCGCATGCATCTATGACCAGAGTAGGAACAGACTGAGCACAGCTTTTTGCAAACAAAACAGAGGAAACTGTTGTTCCTACCCCACCTTTAGGCGAAAAAACAGAAAATAGCATCGGATCCATCCCTTTGCGCAGCCAATAAGCCGTGCATTCGATAAGGGAAGAATTCCGCGCACACTCGCGATCGCGTGGAAGTACAAGTAAAATTAGACCACTGCATCGATACCGTCAAGGGGTAAGTTTAAGAAAATGAATAAAATGATCCCACCTCGCAAGCAAGCGGCATTTTTTGACCTCGATAAAACCATTATCGCAAAATCCTCAATGCTCGCTTTTTCAAAAACATTTCGCAAACACGGATTACTTAACCGTCGCACTCTTGTGCGTGCCGCTTACGCACAAGTTGTTTTTCAACTTGTCGGTGCAAATGAAAAGAAAATGGAAAGAATTCGTCAAGTTGCCCTTAACCTCACAAAGGGATGGAATCGAGATCGCGTCTCTACGTTGGTCCAAGAAACACTGCACGAAGTGGTTATTCCTATTATCTTTGACGACGCAGTCGAACTTATCGAACACCATAAGCGCGAAGGACGTCACGTTGTTATTGTTTCGAGTGCCCCTCACGAAGTTGTTGAACCCATTGCGACACACCTCGGCGTGGACGACTTCATTGCTACGACTTCTCGTCTTGATGCGCAAGGAAATTACACAGGTGAACTTGAGTTCTACTCTTATGGGCATTTCAAACCCGAGGCAGTGCTCAAACTTGCAGCACAAAACGACATCGACCTCAATGAATCATTTGCGTACAGTGATTCGATTACAGATATACCTTTACTGGAGTGCGTCGGTCATCCAGTCGCGGTAAACCCCGATCGCGAACTCGCACGCATCGCGAATGAACGTGAATGGCCTATTGTTCATTTCACAAAAGAAGTAACTCTGTGGGAACGTATTCCTGTACAGGCCCTAAATGAAAACAAAATGCGTGCTGGCTTAGTCGTAGGAATAACCACCGTCTTATGCACAGCACTTCTCTTTCGAAAAAGGTCCAAGAAATAGCTACCGAGTTGGAGAAGCCACTCCAAAATGACGTGCAAGCACAGGAATTGAGCCGCGAAGGCGTGATCCGTTCCAACGATCAATGCCGGAAGCAAGGGTGTAAGCCACCCCTGAGGCTAAATAGGTTTTTGCCGACGTCGGATATCCAGCTGCAGACCCGAGCCCACCAAGAGCAAGAAAAATGCCTGCAGGCGCAGCCTTTCTTGCCGACCGTACGCGTAGCGCGTGAGAAACGTTCGCAACTTTTTCGAGAAGTGATGTTGGGTCTAGAGGTGCTTTTCGTCCATCTCGGAGATCCTTGACCTGTTGTAAAATCGGCCGGAATTTTTCATAGTTGTTTCTCCGTTGAACGATGACAGAAGTAGTTATCGCAGTTAAAGAGAGTGGAGAAAATTGCTCGATCATTTCAAGCACACCAGCCGGATATCTATAGAGAACAGCGGCTCCCGCCAAAGGTATAAATGTATGAGCGGGTCTGAGT
The DNA here is from genome assembly GCA_937872965.1 of uncultured Actinomycetes bacterium. Classification (GTDB taxonomy): domain Bacteria; phylum Actinomycetota; class Acidimicrobiia; order IMCC26256; family JAGPDB01; genus JAGPDB01. The sequence goes on along the minus strand of CALMUU010000143.1, from coordinate 1,003 downwards.
CCTAGCCTTCTATGAACATCTTCTATTGCTTTATATGCATGTTCTGATGTTGGGGCTGGTCGATTCGGTAATGTATATTTCATCTCAGCACCCGAGAAGGAAATGAGAGAGGTCGGTGTGAAGATTGGCGCTGGTAAGGCTGGAGGGGTGGGTGAAGAGCATTTGTTGTATCTTCTAAAGTTTTGCGAGACCAATCAGGCTCACGATCAAGAATTAAAACAGCACCATTGAGTGTATGGCGTGCAACTTTATGGCCCACCCGGAAGCCAAGAGACTTTAAACTCCCTTTTGGATTTGTACCAGCTTGGTGTTCCTCATATCGTCCGCGAAAAGCGTTTTGCATAGAAGAAACCCTCCTTACAAGTTTGGGACGATTCACTCTGATCAAATACTGCCATGCATAATGACCTTGGATACATCTATCTACTTGTGGGCCAGCTGCAATAGCGCCAAGGACAATGGTTGTCCCAGATAATGGCACGTTCACCAATGCCGCCGCTATTGGAACAGTCGCAGCCACGAGAGGAATCTTGATGACATTTCTTACGTGGGTCCGTACGCTCTCTGGAACATTTCTTGTTTCTTTTACTGCCAATGCAAATACAGAAGAAGTACGGAGTTCCGCCAGCCGTCGCAAGTCGAGCTGGGCGCCATCACCTTGGCCCATCATGGATCCTTTTAATCACGATCTATTATCCACTTCCTTGGAAACGTAAAGAAAAAAGAAAAAGGTCTGTCCTCGCATTGAGAAGACAGACCTTTTCTGTAACCAGAATTAAACAGCGAGAAGGTCCCGTGCACCCGTGTCAGCTGATGGGTGACGCAACTTACTCATCGCACGTGCTTCGATCTGACGGATGCGCTCACGCGTGAGGTTGAAGTGTTCTCCTACTTCTTCCAATGTGCGAGGCTCGCCACGGTCAAGGCCGAAACGCAATTTCAAGATTTCGCGTTCGCGCTCATCGAGAGGAGAAAGCAATGTTGCAATCTCATCAGGAAGAAG
>CALMUU010000142.1 GCA_937872965.1 uncultured Actinomycetes bacterium | reverse complement strand
CTATACGTTCTTTGGCAGACTGTTAGCACTCTCACCTCGAGAGTGCTAATGGCTTCGGATAAGCAAAATCCCGACTTAATCAGGGATTATGTGATTTCGGGCTCTGGTAAGCCGAACTGTTCACATGTGTGAATAAGGAGAAAAAATGGCAAAGGTAATTGTTTTTGACGAAGAAGCACGTCGCAAACTCGAAGCAGGAATGAACAAACTTGCTGACGCAGTACGTGTAACACTTGGACCAAAGGGACGAAACGTTGTTTTGGACAAAAAATGGGGTGCACCCACGATCACAAATGATGGTGTGTCTATCGCAAAAGAAATAGATCTCGAAGACCCGTTTGAGCGCATTGGTGCAGAACTCGTTAAAGAAGTTGCAAAGAAAACTGATGATGTTGCCGGTGACGGTACAACAACAGCAACAGTTCTTGCATGGGCAATGGTTCGTGAAGGTCTGAAGAATGTCGCAGCGGGTGCAAACCCAATGGACATGAAAAAAGGAATCGAAAAGGCAGTTCTTACTGCTGTTGAATCCATCAAGGCTATGTCGCAAAAAGTTGACACTAACCCTGAGCAAATTGCAAACGTTGCAGCTATCTCAGCAGCTAACGAAGAAATTGGCGCACAAATCGCTGAAGCGTTAGCCAAGGTTGGAAAAGACGGAGTTATCACCGTTGAAGAAAGCCAGACTTTTGGTCTCGAGCTTGACCTTGTAGAAGGTATGCGATTCGATAAGGGATACATTTCCCCTTACTTCGTGACCGACTCCGACCGTATGGAAGTTGTTTTAGACGACCCATACATTCTGTTTGCTCCTTCCAAGATCTCAGCTGTTAAAGACATGCTTCCTGTTTTGGAAAAGGTCATGCAGTCTGGTCGTCCACTTGTGATTATCGCAGAAGACGTTGAAGGTGAAGCACTTGCAACACTTGTTGTGAACAAGATCCGTGGAACATTCAAGTCTGTTGCAATCAAGGCTCCAGGATTCGGCGAACGTCGTAAGGCAATGCTTGAAGACATGGCAATCTTGACCGGTGGTCAAGTAATTGCTGAAGAAGTTGGTCTTAAGCTTGAAACAGCAACGATCGACCTTCTTGGTTCTGCACGCAAAGTTGTCATTACCAAAGACGAAACAACAATTGTTGAAGGTGGCGGCGAGAAAGATGCAGTTGCTGGTCGTATTGGCCAAATCCGCAACGAAATCGAAAACACTGATTCCGATTACGATCGCGAAAAGCTTCAAGAACGTCTTGCAAAACTTTCTGGTGGTGTTGCAATCATCAAGGTGGGTGCAGCAACAGAAGTTGAGTTGAAAGAAAAGAAGCACCGCATTGAAGACGCAGTTCAAACAACTAAAGCAGCTGTGGAAGAAGGAGTCGTCCCTGGTGGTGGACTTACTCTTCTTCGTACTCAAACCAAGGTTCGCGAACTTGCTGAAACGCTTACTGGTGATGAAGCAACGGGTGCGCGTCTTGTAGCGAAAGCTCTTGAAGAGCCTCTTGCACAAATTGCACGCAACGCAGGCATGGAAGGCGGCGTTATCGTTGAGAAGGTTCGAGGTCTTAAAGATTCCGATGGACTCAACGCTGCAACCGGCGAATACGAAGACCTCATGAAAGCTGGTGTCATCGACGCAGCAAAGGTAACGCGCTCTGCATTGCAGAACGCAGCATCGATTGCAGCACTGTTCTTGACAACAGAAGCAGTCATTGCCGACAAGCCAGAGCCTGCAGGTCCTCCTGCTGGTGGCGGCGACGGTGGAATGGGTGACATGGGCGGCATGGGCTTCTAAGTTGCCTCTCAAAATTCATTACCCGCAGACACGACTTTCCGCGGGCGTACGTGGTTCAGCTTTCTTGCGAAAGCTGAACCAATGCGCCGCCTTCGCGCAAAGTCGAATCTGCGGGTTTTCTTTTTTAGGC
>CALMUU010000141.1 GCA_937872965.1 uncultured Actinomycetes bacterium | reverse complement strand
GTGTTGGCTGAATAAAGCGTTAGATAGGACGCTTTATTCAGCCAACACAGTCTTAAATGGTTAACCGATGAGGATCTGGTCGGCACCGCTACCCAAAGCAATCTTTTCCTGTCGTTCGTGAACAACGCCGGCAACGAGAGTCGCAAGCCCAAAGCGATGGGCAAGTGCGATATGTCCTCGACTGACGCGTTCCACATCTAAAACCACACCTGCATAGTTATTTCGGGCAAGAGAATAGAAAAACTTTTCGTAGGTTCGCGGGTCGTGCTTCTCGTCAAGATAGAGCAATGTCTTTTTATTAATTGTTTCGCGTGATACTTCTTGAGTATTTCGCAAAATGTCGCTGTCCAATTTACTTACTCCCCTGATAATGAGAGATAGGCCCGAGAGATGCTCACTTGTTGCTCTCCAGAGTTCAAGCAGAGCGTGTGCCTGATCTGCTTTACCCTTAAGCCACAACGCGTAGCGGCCTTCATCATTAACTCGAGAATCAACTAAATGATTTGCTAGTGCTTCCAATGCTGAGGAATCCTTGCGTGTTCTTGTAATTCCTAAAATATTGTGTATGAAAACGGCACCGCTAGTGTCAATATCGGACTTCAGCCGAGGAACGATAACCGCTTCGGGTGCTGTATTTAAGGGAAATGAGTACCAGATTTTCACCCCCTGTATTGTGGCACACTTTCCATTCTCACGATGCGTTGTAATTCACGCGTATTTATAAAGAGAGCATTAAGGCGACCTGAGCTGGCGTCGATGAATTTATAACAAGATCATTTGTCGCAAAGGAGCAGATTATGACAACAATAAGAGCTAACTGCCCTCACTGTGGCGATGTACAACTTAGAGCAACTGACTTAACTGTTCGCATTACATCAGGCGTCGAACATGGTAGCTACACATTCATTTGCCCAAGCTGCGAGCGCGCAGTTGCAAAAGATGCAAGTAAACGCATTATCGATCTTTTAATGTCAACGGGCGTCGATGTACAGGTTGTAAAGCCTCCAGCTGAACTCAACGAGACGCATGTAGGACCTGCGATCGATGCAGACGACATTCTTGACTTCCATCTTCTCTTACAGGATGACTCCTGGTTTGATGAACTTACTCACAACACTCGCTCTGCTGCCCAAGATGGAGAAATTCAATGATTGTCGCCCTTGCATTTCTTTCTGGAATTGGCGTCACGGCCGCTGCACTTTTTGCACCTCATGCACGTACCGCGCGTTCGAGCGTTCAAGAGTTTGAAGCCTTCCAGCACACACTCGCAGCTCTTCCCATGACTCAAGCAATCACGCGTGCATATAGCCAAAGACACAACCGCTAATAACTTTCCCGGCTTCTACTCAGAAAACCTGAAATGCAATTACTAGAGTAGTTGTTATGAATTTAGGCGGCAGCGAGATACTTGTTATCATTGTTCTCGCGCTACTTCTCTTAGGCCCCGATAAGCTTCCTGGCGCTTTACGCATGTTCGGTAAAACGATGGGCGAAGTTCGTCGATTTCAAGACATGGCTAAGTCCGAAATCGAAAAGGCCATGTCGACCCCTGAAGTAAAGCCTGAACGAACTGGCAAGCCACAATCCGACAAACCTTCTCAGCCGTCGCAAGCAAATGCTGATGGATCTGTGTCTGATGGTATCGTTGCTCCCATTCTCGATGAAGAAGAGTTATGAACAAATCAAAGCTCTCTCTCGACGACAAAGCACGCATGTCTTTCTTCTCGCATCTTTTGGAGCTTCGACGTCGGTTAGTTATTTCTATTGCTGCCGTGATTGTCGGAACCATTCTGGGATACATTATTGCTCCCTGGGTTATTCGTTGGATTGCAGACTTTTATATCGAAGCATCTCAACAACGCGGAGCACGACTCACTCAAACAACCGTACTAGATGGATTTGTTTTACGCATCAAAGTCGCCACGTACATTGGCATTGTTTTTGCGTGTCCTGTGTGGCTATTCCAACTCTGGCGGTTTATTACACCAGGGCTTTCACCCAAGGAAAAGAAATATGCGATTCCATTTATCAGCGCCTCAATCATATTGTTTCTTCTTGGAGGTACCCTTTCGCTATTTACACTCACGAAAGCTCTCAGTTTTCTCCTTAATTCAGGCGGAGTTGAATATTTTCAAGTTATAGGAGCCTCAAGCTATGTGAGTTTTGTCGTGCTGATGTTTCTTGCTTTTGGAATATCATTTGAGTTTCCTGTTGTTTTGGTCTTTCTTTTGATTGCCAAAATCATCAAAACAAGCCAACTTCGATCGTTTCGCAGGGGTGCGTTGCTCATAATTGTGATATTTGCAGCCGTAATAACACCATCACAGGACCCATATTCTCTATTCTTAATGGTGATACCGATGTACGCCTTCTATGAGGCTTCAATCATCGTGGGAAGGATATTGAAAAGGTGACCACTCAAAGCATGCCAATTTCTCGTACGAGAAAAGATTACATATTGTCAGGAGTTGTTGTAGCGGCAATTTCTGTCGTTAGCGTCTTGGCCATATATTTCACAAACCCTCGGAGTCTGCGTACAAATGCAGAAACAGAATTTTTAGGAATTACATTACCTAATTTTCAAGGGATCGTCATGAGACAACCACGCATGACGATGGTCATTGCTGTCGCTCTTGTTTTTCTTTTCAGCGGTTTTCTCTTTATCGCACGACCAGCCCTGTCGTTCTTCTCACGTCCTCTCGCATGGGCTTTGGTCATTATTAGTGGTATTGGTCTTGGAGCCTCAAGTTTTTTCCACGACTCGGGAGTGCACTCAAGTTGGTTCAGATTTTTCGTATTTTGTATCTCCTGGACTACCTTGCTAACAGTTATGGCTGAAGGGATGATTTTTTATCGTCGCTTTTTCCACGACGCAGAATTTCGAACCAAGCTTGTCCACCGTATTGCATTTGCACTTGTCTGCGGTGTCCTTGCAGGTGGCATGAGTTTTACTTACTTTCATTACGGAATCACAGGTGGCGCTTTCCTCGATTACGGGGTAGGGACACCAACGCCCGATGTCAACATACCGATTAATCCATCACCGCCTACGACAGTACCCACGAGCGTTTCTTCAACACCATAGGAAGCGGACGCAAATCGAAAAGATGAGTATGGACATCATCACAGAATTTAGTGTTGAACGTGGACTTGTTCTTGATGATTTCCAGATACAAGCTTGCAAAGCGCTTCTCGATGGATGTTCCGTTCTTGTAGCAGCTCCCACTGGTTCGGGGAAAACAGCTATTGCAGATTTTGCTGCTTACATGGAACGCGATACAGCCGCTCGCGTCATTTACACAACACCGATCAAAGCTTTATCAAATCAAAAATATCAAGAATTCTGCTCTTTGTATGGGGAAACAAATGTCGGCCTCGCAACAGGGGATCGCTCCATTCGACCCCGTGCGCGCATCACAATCATGACGACCGAAGTATTGCGCAACATGATCTACACAGATCCAGCCTCACTTGACGACGTGTCTCACGTCATCCTCGATGAAGTGCACTACATTTCTGATCGTTCACGTGGAGCCGTGTGGGAAGAAGTCATAATTCAGCTGCCACAAACTGTCGACTTAGTGTGCCTGAGCGCAACAGTTTCTAACGCAGAAGAAGTCGCACAGTGGCTCACAACGGTTCGAGGTTCAACCCAAGCGATCATTCACGAAGAGCGCCCCATTCCTTTGTCGTATTGGTTTACTTTTCGACAGAAACGCCAAAGCATGCAGGTGATGCCTCTGCTTTCATACAGCAATAAGGACGGGAGGTCAGTTCATCCCGATCTTTACCGGGCATTGCGACCAAAGAATCCGCATCAGCGCAAGCAAACCCCCTTAGCTCCTCGACGCCTAGAACTTATTGAGTATCTCGAATCCCAAGCAATGCTTCCTGCTATTTTTTTCATTTTCTCACGCGCGGGATGTGACGACGCTCTTCATGAATGTTTTAATACTCACGTTCAGCTCACAAGTTCAGACGAACGTGCTCAGATCCGTGAAATCTGCGATCGACATCTAGACGGACTTTCGTCCGATGAATTCGATGCCTTGGATTACAATATTGTGACACAAACGATGGAACGCGGTTTCGCCCCTCATCACGCTGGTCTCATTCCACCTCTTCGTGAAGCAGTAGAAGAAGCATTCATTCGAGGATTGATCAAAGTCGTCTTTGCAACCGAAACTCTTGCCGTTGGCGTGAACATGCCGGCAAAAACCGTGGTGATCGAAAAACTCACAAAATACAACGGTGAAGGTCATGATGTTCTTACACCCGGAGAATTCACTCAGCTCACTGGACGAGCAGGAAGGCGCGGAATCGACGTTGCAGGCCATGCCATCGTTCAATGGAATCGCTTTGTGGATTTCGAACAAGCAGCATCACTTGCCTCAACTCGTTCCTACATGCTGCGATCTTCTTTTCGTCCAACGTACAATATGGCAACAAATTTGATCAATGCATATTCGCCGGCTCATGCGCGCCACTTGTTGAACTTATCCTTTGCTCAATTCCAAGCTGATGATGCTGTTGTAGCTTTAGAAACAAACCTGGAAACAAAAAGGAATCGAATGGATTCGATTCGAAAACAGTTCTCTCAGACAGACCGCCAATTTGCTGCTTTGATTCACAAAACAGCTCTTTCATCAAAAAACAAAAAACCATCGGAACGAATCACATCACCGGGTAGCGATTTATTGCATGCCCTTCATTCGGGTGATGTTCTTGATGGCTTTAAACATCTCGAAGCCTGTGTTGTTGTCGCCAAAGGGCACACGAGAGGAGAGGCCTATGTTCGCGTGGTGGATACGCATGGTCGTTTGCACATGCTTAATCCTGATCAGATCGATGGAGGAGTCAGTTGCGTTGCCCACATTGAATTGCCTACCCCTCTGGCTATTCGTACGAAACATTTTCGCGTGTCGACTTCAATAGCTTTGCGTAAAGCTTTGGGTTCTAAACAAAAGCAAGTCAGGATCGTGGACAAAAGTTCTCGAGGTAAAACGCGCAATAGTGAGTTGCTGGAAGAATACGTGGCATGTGAACAAGAACTTAAACGCCTCACTCGTCGCGTACAATCGCGTGGTCAATCTTTGGCTCGCCAATTTGAACGCATCTTGGCGCTCCTCGGCGCACATGATTACGTGGAGGAATGGTCACTCACTGAAAAAGGCAAGATACTTTCTCGTATTAATGCAGAAGCAGATCTTGTTATTGCTGAACATATTTCTCAAGGTCTCTTTACTGATCTGAGTGCTGCTGAATTTGCGGGACTGCTTGCTACTTTTATTTTTGAATCACGAAGCGATGGCGATACCCGCCCGAATCGATTTCCTACAGATCGTCTCGAGGGGATATGTGCCACATGCGACCAGTTTGTTGTCGATCTCAATAAGGACGAACGAGATGCGGGCATTCGAGAATCCAGAGGACTCGATTATTCCATGATGTACCCGGCCTATATGTGGGCGAGAGGCAAATCCCTGGAAGATATTCTCGATCAACGCGACATTGCTGGAGGTGATTTCGTGCGCGCCATCAAATCGATTGTCGATCTTATCCGGCAGATCGAAAACGCAACCGAGGATCCGACACTTCAGGAATTATGTAAGTCAACTCATAAGCTGTGCTTCCGAGACATAATCGAAATATCGAGTTAGCTCGATTTACCACTCCAGATGGCTTCGCTTCGTTAAATCATCTATTATGGCTTTTGTCCCATTTATCAACAAAAAGGAAGTCATGACATCGGACCCCTCCACAGAATCTTCACGAGGAGAGCATGTCGTTGTTACGCCAGAACCAACTAAGCCTCCCAACCGACCTCTGATATCAGGCGCACGACAGCCACTTAATGGTCCTGTGAAGCACAGGCATGGACTAGGACCGTCCGGTGCCAAATTTACAACAGTCGATCAGACGCGCGCACAATAATTCGCTAGTTCATATTTTCCAGCTTAATTATTTCGTTGCGGAATACCTTCAGGTAATCCCTTAATCAGATAGACTTACAGCTTGTGATGTACGCGCAGGAAACCTTCACGGACGAAGAGATAACAACTCTGCGTCCTTATTTCACTAACCTCGAAGGGCCAGTCTTCGCGCTGACCAATCTTCCCGAAGTTGTTCGAGGAGCGCTCTTTGCCAGGTATTCTCGATCGGATAAAAGCTTGCGCCGACTCTTCCTTGATGAATTTGTTGGTGACCTAGACGTTTCAGGTGACACCACCGTTGATGCAACAGTGGGCTTAAAAAAAGCCGAAACGCTCTACCAGAGAGTATTCCTTGAATATGGCGATGATTCTGTAGCCCAGCTTGGAGGAGTCCACCTCGCTTGTGAGCAAGCCAGCAACGTTCTCACCAAAGTTCTCGAATGGGGCCGACTCATGGCCTATCTCGAGCAGTCAACACGTTACATTGCCTACGACACTCGTCTCGGCGGTCGTTACCGATACATTCGCCCGAGCGACATTCTCGACTCACCTCTGGGCGCTCGATACGTCGGCGATATCGATTCCATCTTCGATGGTTATTCTGCACTCATTCCTCGCATGCTCGAATGGGCAAAACAACGATATCCCAAAGATCCATCTGATTCTGATTTTGTATACAAGCAGACGATCAAAGCAAAAGCTCTTGACTCGTTGCGCGGTTTACTTCCGGCCGCAACATTATCCAATGTAGGAATGTATGGAACGGGTCAATCTTACGAAGCTCTGCTTTTGCGCATGCGTGCACATCCACTTCCTGAAATGCGTGAGTACGCACACTTGATGCTTATTGAATTACGCAAAGTTATTCCATCTTTCCTTGAGCGCGTCGATCGTCCTGATCGCGGTGGAGAATGGATTCGTTATTTCTCTGAAACACGCGAAGATACAGACGAACAAATGGAACGCATCTTTGGCGAAGAAACTTTAACTGCTCAGAATGAACCAGCGTCGGTACAGTTAACTGATTTCGATCCTGATGGCGAAGACAAAGTTATTGCAGCTATCTTGTATTCTCGATCTCACAAGAGTGAAGAGCAATTGCGTGATGACGTTGCAAAGATGTCTGTCGAAGATAAAACAGAAATCCTTCTGGCTTATGTGGGTGACCGAACAAACCGTCGCCATAAACCGGGCCGAGCCTTTGAGCGTACAGATTACCGCTTCGATATCCTTAGTGATTACGGTGCTTTCCGCGACTTGCAGCGCCACAGAATGCTCACCATCGAGTGGCAACAACTCACTCCATATCATGGATACGATATCCCTGAATCCATTACCGAAGCAGGCGCATCACAAGAATTCGAAGATATTTTAGATACATCGAAAAACTTGTTTGATGTCCTAGCGCAACGCTTTCCTGTCGGCGCGTCCTACGCGGTTGCTCTTCAATACAAAATTCGTTACGTCATGCAAATGAATGTACGTGAAGCAATGCACTTAACGGAATTGCGTTCCGCGCCTGCCGGTCATCCTTCGTATCGAAAAGTAGCGCAAGACATGCATACGCTTATTCGCGATGTTGCAGGACACAAAGCATTAGCGCAAGCAATGAAGTATGTTGATTACGAAGTGTACGAACTCGAAAGATTAAAAGCAGAACGTGCAGCCGAAAAGAAACGCGCTGCCGTAACGTCACCTTAGGGTCTTGACCTTGGAAAAGTAAGAACAGCGCTACAAAGCGAATAACTTTTTCCGAGGTCGGACCCTCCCTTTAAAGAAACTAAGTTTCAGCAGTTCGTTCAGTTGTATCGAGGCTTATGCCTTAGGGTGAGTACCTCTCCATAACACAAATCAATCTTGACACGCGAACGCGTCCGCCTTGACAGAGGGGGGTATAAAGTTGCTTAACTATACGCCAGCCCAAAAAGCCTTTTCTTTGAGAGGGCGGAGCAGGGGTGAAGGAGAAGTCTCGTCACTGAGTAGATAACAAGCACCTCGTGCTTTGGCACCAAAAGTGACGCAGGCTTCTTTCTTTTCTGGGAATAAATACCCTTGACGCGATGTTTCGCTGCTAGACAGTACAAAAAAGGGTCTTCAAAAGATTATTTCTTGACATTTAGGCAAAAAATGTCGATGATTCACCCGATATTCATGATTTTTGCCAAGAATCGCGTTATAATCCGCGCGACTAAAAGGAGACATAATGGCCAGCGATTTTGAAGACGACCTCGAGGAAGATTTTGAAGACGAGGACGAATTTGACGATGAAGATGAAACCGAAGACGATGTTCTCGTTGAAGACGAAGTCGTTGAAGACGATGCTCTGATCGAAGATGAAGAGGACGAAAAAGAAGATGAGGCTACAGAAGAGGAAGATGAAGATATCCTCGACCTTGAAGAAGAACTCCATCCAGACGACGTAGAAGCGCCTCTCGATGCCTTACTTGCCGAACGTGTCACAGCGGGAAGTCTTGATGATGATGACGACGAAGGAGAGCTTTTGGGAGAGCCAGGAAGCACAAAGGTTATTCCTCGACGCTCTACAGAGTTCCACTGTTCATCATGTTTTCTTGTTTTACCGAATCACATGTTGGCAGATAAAAAGAAAATGCTTTGCCGCGATTGCGCATAGCCCTTTGTCATTCTGAGCTAAGCGAAGAATCTCATATCCTTCACTACGCTCAGGATGAATGATGGAGTAAGACCGCAGCTCATGCACTTGCGAAAACTTTTCCCTTATCTAATTGGAATCGTAGCCGGCATCAGTCTCGCGCTCAGTCAACAACCTTATGGACTCTGGCCACTTGTATTTGTATCCCTGATTTGTTTCGCTTCTTTACTCAATTCTTTTCGCGAGAACAGAAGTCAGCATGACCGCTTAGCGTTCTGTTTCGGTTGGATCATTTATGCATCGTGGATGTGTATGTGGATGGCATACTTTGGAACGTTTGCACTCATTGCTTTTGTGATCTTTGAATTTATCCTTCTTTATAGCTTTGTATCGTATATTGCGGGCATCAAGAGCAGGCTTTCCTCGCATCTTACCTACGCATTCGCATGGGTAGCTTTTGAATGGCTGACGAGCCATCTTCCCATCCTTTCCTTCTCGTGGCTTTCGATTGCAACCACAATGGTGAACGTATCTTTTGTTCGAAACCTGGCTCGAGTGGGCGGGGGAGCATTGATTACTTTCCTGATTGTTCTCATTGCTTCATGGGTGGCAAGTAATCTGCGAAAGCAAACCATCTCTTGGAAACGACTTCTTATTCAAGGAGCTATAGCCTGTTTATGTATTCTTCTTCTGGGTGGTCTAGCAAACATAAGACTTGGTTCCCGTTCCACATCTGTTTCCGTTGCAATTGTCCAAGGCAACGACAAGAACCGATATCTCACTGAGGACGAAATTGATGACCACTATCTCAATCAATCACATCTTTCACTTGCAGAGTCGATTCAACAATCTAAAGACATCATCGTTTTCCCTGAATCAGCTTTCGACACCAATCCAGAAAATGACTCTCAGCTCCACAAAAAGCTGGCAGCTATTGCAAAAAATACTTCGCGCGTCATGATTCTCAATACCATTGCGCAAGACGGTGCACAGGAAGTGAATAGAAACTTTTTCTATTCACCAACAATGAAGCTCTTGGGAACCTATGACAAACGTAGGCTCGTACCCTTTGGAGAATATGTTCCCTTGGAACAACTTATTGGTTCATGGTCCGTCTTCGACCCTATTAGAAAAGGTTTTACCCCCGGCCGCACCGACACGACAATTCGCAATGTCACCACATTGATTTGTTATGAATCTACGTTCACGGACGACGTTCGTCGCGCACTAGGGCGCGATTCCATGCTTTTAGTGGTGACCACAAACAATCGCTCGTATCGACGTTCAGGCAATTCTCAACAGCATCTCGCGCAATCTCAGCTACGGGCCAGCGAGTATGGCATCAGCGTTATTCATGCTTCCGTCTCGGGAATTAGCGCTTTTATTGAACGCGACGGTTCTCTCACGAAACAGACCAAACTCTTTGAGAGAACAGTCTTGTCAGGCTCGATAAGTTTTGGTGAACCTGATTCTCTCTACAGTAAAACAGGGGACTGGTTATCACTTTTAGCGCTGTTCGTTGTAGGATACTTAAGTCTCATACAACTAAGGAAGTTTCGATGGAAAAATCAAACGTCGACCGATTAAAGGAAGCTCTCTTATACGCACCTGTTGGAGCTTTGGGTTTTTTACGTGATAATGCTCCCACATTTTTTAACATGTTTGTCTCGCGAGGAAAACGTGACGTGACGAAAACGACAATGTCCGCAGAAGAAAAGCTATCCACAACAAAAGAGCACGGTCAGTTTGTCGCCATGGGGACACCCCTTATGCGTACGCGTGCTGAAAAGTTGACATCGGAAGCTAAAAGCAGAGGCGAGGATCTCGCTCATGCTTCACTCGATTTAGCTTTAGGAACGTTAAACTTTATGGAAAACGCCGTCAAAGCGCTTGCGTCCACCGTAGCGGGAGATCAGGAAAAAGATACTCAGACTTCAAACACAGCTCCTCAGCCTTCGACAGAGACACAGGAGCGCTCTGGACACATCCATGCTTCTTCCATCGCCGAATCCATGACGCATGATATTTCAGATCCTGCAACCGTAACTCCCTCAACGTACGAAAGCGATTCAGCTTTTTTCTCTCAAGTGGAAGGGGAGTTCATTGCAGAGCCACTTCATAAAGTATTACCAGCAACTCTTCAAGGAGTATACGAACGCTTAAGCGCTCCTGAAATCATTGATCGACTTGATGAATTTGCACGTGACGACTTAGCGAATATTCGGAGTTATGAGGCAGATTTTCGTAATCGTCAAACCATAATTCACGCAATTAATTACCGTCTCGATGAAAATCTATAACGACATTCGTACGGCTTGTTTTCGATATTTTTATGAACTCAGCCCCCAACATCCAAGTTTTACCCTTTAGCGATACTCCTGAGGCATTCGAACGTTATGCTCGAGATTTTTTCTCTCCCAATGAACAATATCGGGGATACGACAAGTTGATTGATCTTGCGAATTCATACAACTTACATGAATATGATCTCTATGAAGCTCGATGCGATGAGGTTCTGGCCGGCGTCGCAGCAATCAGACTGCACGACAACACGCTTTATTTCGATATATTTGCGGTGGACGAAGCATTTCGAACGGTCGGAGTCGGGGATATCCTCTTTAGTGAAATCATTGCACAAGAGAAATACGCAGGTGCAACAGCGTATGAATCTATGGCACTTCCTGGAGATCGTTCAACAAAAAACTTCTTCGAACAACGCCAAGGTAAAGCCCGTTTGTTAATTGTGAGCGGACCTTTGGGTTCTGTCGAGCCCGAGGGCTAAATCCCTTAGAGTAGGTAACGCCAGTTCGTGCTCGTGCAGGGTTAAACGAATTCTCTTCAACGTTGACCGACGACTTTGCCCGTTTGAAAGTGGAGAAATCTCACATGCGTTTTTATTCTACAAGCGCAACGTGAATCCACGAGCAACTCTTGGGGCAACCGGAACAATGACTTGCTGTCTGGCCATATAATCACGAGCTAAAGGTCCTTCTATAGCGCACAGAAAAGTAGACCGAACAACATCCTCCGGACCTAGGTCTTCACATTCAGGTACAAAGAAATTATGAATAGCTCGTTGCACTGCACCCACGCCTTTAGGGAAACAATTCATGAGGAAAGTCTCGCCTTGGTGCTGCATCACGGTCTGTAAAGTGTCCCGAGTTGCTCCCAATTGGGCTTTAGTAACTCTCGGCGAAGACTGTTGCAAGGCCACGACCCCGTTGTTAAAAGCATCTCGATGATCCTCGTCTAAACCATTCACACGCGCATCTTTCTTAGAACACGCAAGCGCAACGTATAAAGATGAACGACAATTTATTTCGTTTGTTAAATCAAGATCATCCTGTGTAATGCCGATCCCAAATAATAAATCACGCATCACACGTGCGGGCTCACGTAATGAAGTTAATAGCCTTACGTACGAATCTCTCGAAACGCCGTGAGGGAGATATGAGTCGGATATGCTATGTCCTATATGTGCCATACTTAAGTCATGGAATTTTCCATACAGTCCTTCATCGCCCTCTATGAGAAGAGGGATGATGGAAGAACTCATTCCAATACGAACAAATCCATTGAATTGTCTCATATCGAAGAAATAACCATCAGGTGATTCGCTTGTGAGTACAATTTTTTGTGTGGCCGTCCCCAATAGAGATGAATATAACTGAGCAATACCTGAAGTAACGCTATGGACGTGATCGAAATCGATTAAATTTGTTTCGGGATTGGGTGCGGGAAGCACCATGAAGCCTTTAGTAAGGAAATCAGATTGTTGTCCGTTGGCTGTGATCACAAGAATCCATTCTTCTCAAGTCCTGCAGTTTGCGCAACATCTATTGTCCCTCATAAATCTATTAGATACAAAGTCCAAATCGATCGGTCTCACCCACGACTAAGCCCTGGTACTGGCTGTATCGATATTCGCCCAACGAGCGGGGGAGTAATCGTATGTTCCGGACCGAAGGGAATCCCTCGTCGACCTAAAATACGCAAGGCGAGAGGACCCGCCGCTTCGTAGAGAATAGCTGTTCGCTTAATAGGGGGCTCCATGGAATGAATTACATTGTAAACGGCATCCGGACCATCGTCATGGTGTCCGTTTTCAGCTAAGCAGTTCATGAGAACCACATCACTTGATTCTGCAAAAAGAAATGCAGCTTGGAAGGATCCGAACCTGCATAGCAGGGTGTTTCTCCACGCGAAGCCTGTTGAGAGCCAGCAATACGTCTATTGCCCAAGTCGCGGTGTAACCGTGCATCGTTATTACGCCAACCATTCACACGTGCACCAGGATTGGTATGAACCAAGAACCCTGATAAATAACTTTCACACAAAGGATCACTGGCCTCGGCAATATCTTGCTCATCGAGGGCCATAACTTCTGTAAAATATTTGTGCAACACCTCGGCTGGACCTAATAGCTCATCAAAAAGTGTTTTCCAGGGGGAGGTAGTCTTTGACGTTTTGCGAAGCTCATTGAAGTCTTTTTTCCCTCGTCGGTGAGCAGCAATGACTGGATACACAAGCCCTATGCGAGTAAATCCTCTATGGCTGAAAATCTCTGCCATGAAAGCATCGGGTTTATCCGTGGTTTCATGAACATAGGTTTCTCGTAATCGTCTTCGCTCATGAATACTGCTAAACGACTCAGTAGCGGCTTTGTTCCATGCATTCCAATCGATAGCATCATCATTTGGCGTGAACGGAAAAACAGTGAAACCATCACGGAAAAAATCAAAGGAAGACGAATTCGCTATTTGCGTTTTCATTAGAATCCTTTCTACTTAAGTCTCACAAATATATAAACTCTATTATCCCTATTAATTTCCATTTTTACAACAAAAGAATCACGCCTCTTCCTGTTTAGCCCATAATATATGTTATGTAAAG
>CALMUU010000140.1 GCA_937872965.1 uncultured Actinomycetes bacterium | reverse complement strand
CAACAAGATCGCCATGGTTTTGAACAAGATACCCAGCACCGAGATTTCCGCCAGCTTCTTCATCCGCAACTGCAGCGAAGATGACATCGCCTCGCGGAACAAAACCTTCACGAGAGAGATTGGCCATTGCAATAGCCATCGAAGCAGTGATGTTAAACATGTCCACGGCACCACGGCCGTGTACCACGCCATTAATTATTTCCCCACCAAAGGGATCGTGTTCCCAATCTTGCGCTGTAGCAGGAACGACATCTGTGTGACCTTGAAGTAAGAGAACGGGCGCATCGGGTTCGCGACCCCGCATTCGAACAACGAGACTGGTTCGATCAGGTTGGTCGCCAAAACGACCAACTTCGAGATTGTGTCCATTGAAAAGAGTTTCTAGGACCGCAACATTGCGCGTTTCATTTCCTGATTCGACTGAGCCGTCATTGACACATTCGTTGCGTATGAGTTGTTGGACAAGATCGGCGGTGGCATTCGACATAATACGAGACTACTTGAAAGTTGCTGCGCTCCATTAAAGCAAACAGTTACAGTCGATCAGGGCAAAAAATTGGTCGTGAAGAGTCAGGATCAGGACGATGAGCGACGGAAGAAGATCCGAGATCACCAGAACTACTTTGACCATTACGTGGTGGCGAAACAGAACCTTTGTCGCGGTCAATTATCTGATCGTATTTTGCATCCAAGGCTTTTACGAGAGATCCTCTTCGGTCCTCTGCGCTCAACACATGTTCCATTTCGTCATTGCCTAATAGAAATATTGCAATGTCGCGCAACCTCTCAGGGGATATCGTGGAGGAGTCGTCAAGTCGAATCATTAAGGCAAGCGCATAACATGCATCCACATCATCTTGTCTCGCTAGATCGATCACAGTATCGACTAATTCTTTAAACTTGCGTTTCTGATCGAATGTTTGCTCTCCTCTATTGGTCATGATCGCACCAACTAGATCGACAATACTGATATCCGGCGAGAGGTCCTGCTTAATTACTGTGTATAGCGTTTGTATGAGAACAGGAGGGGCGAGATGATCCGCAGCACCATATTTGATGAACTCTTGACAAATGTAAGCTGCATAATCATTACCCTACTCAGCAAGAGCGACTAAACCTTTAAATAACTGATCCAAACGTCCGATCTCTGCATGTGCTTCGACAATACCTGCTTGCAAAAGCCTTTCGAGAAGAAGATCTGTAGACGATCGTTCGTCTTGAGCCAATACGAGAAGTGCAGTTGCTTGATTAGCGGCTGTGTGCCAATCACCTCCAGGAGCAAAGTTTTCTAATGTCTTTGTTGCTAACGCGATGTCTTGTGGAGTGGGTGCCATATATTTGGCCGCCTTTCAATATCGAATCCTTCAGGATACTCAATCCCGCTATATGGTTCAAATCGCTCAAGGTCCACTTCCGTACTATATTTCATCCATGACAATCAGACCTAGTGAAGCTTCAGTAGTGATCAC
>CALMUU010000139.1 GCA_937872965.1 uncultured Actinomycetes bacterium | reverse complement strand
GCAATAGCAAAACCCAAACGAACATACATTCCCGAAGAGTAAAATCGGACTTGAGTATCAATAAATTTATCAAGCTCAGAAAACGCAACAATTTCATCAAATCTTTTTGTTAGTTCTTTTTGAGATAAACCTAAAATTGCACCGTTGAGAAAAATGTTTTCACGACCGGTGAGATCTTGTTGCATACCTGCACCAAGTTCTAAAAGTGCGGCAATGCGTCCTTTGGTGATGATCTCACCTGCAGTGGGTTGAAGAATCCCGCCGACGAGTTTCAACAGGGTCGATTTTCCGGACCCATTATGGCCGATTAAACCAAAAGTAGAGCCCTCTTCAATGTCAAAGGAAACATCGTTTAATGCCCATAAGTCGTCGTATGACTTCTTACCTATGTGAATAACACGCTCTTTTAAAGAATTATACTTCTCATTCTGTAATCGAAATCGCTTCGAAACGTTCTTTACCGATATAGCTGCACCCATTACAATTCCTCTGCGAAATTACCTTGTGCACGATCAAAAATTCTCATCGCGCAATAAAAAAGTACACATGAGAATGCAAGCGTGAACCCTAAATTCCTCAGATACCAAAGGGTGCTCTCATCAGGCAAAATTCTGATTACGGATTTGTCCCCAAAAGTCGATGTCACACTTTCATTGACATAAATGACTTTCTGAAAAGGTGTAATGATGGCACCCATAGGATTGGCGCGAATTATTGAAGCAATAATGCCAAAAAAACCATCACTCGGCAATTTTTTATACGGATACACAACCGGGGTTAGCCAGAACCAAGCTAAAAGAATGAGCTCCAAGAGATGTTGCATATCTCGCGCGTATACATTTACCGCAGAAAGCAAAATTCCCAGTGAGGCCACGAAGATAATCAGTGTCAGAAGAGAAAGCGGCAAAAGCCAGATGAGGGTCCAATTGATATTGTGTTGAAACGACACCAACATTGCGACAAGCACACATACTTGAAGGAGATAGTGGACAATCGCAGCCCCCACAGATGCGAGGGGAAGGATTTCACGAGGAAAATAGACCTTCTTTACAATTCCTGCATTTGCAACCACCGAGCTTGTTGCTGATGACAATGCGTTCGTAAAGAGATTCCAGACAAGGAGACCCGATGCGAAAAATATAACAAACTCAGGAATCCCATTATTAAGAAATTTCGTAAAAACCATCCAAAAAATAATGATGTAGAGAGCAGGATTGAGCATGGTCCAGAAAAAGCCCAGAAATGAATTCTTATATTTAACTTTTAACTCTTTACGGATCATCCCGACTAACAGTTCACGATAGCGCCAAATCTCAGTAATTCTGGCTCGAACCGAAGACCGAGGTCGCACGACTTTCGTAAATGTATCTTTAGACATGAGCGACCATTCTATAAGGTGAAAGAGCCCAAAAGCGCAAAGTTCTATTAGGCTCGGTCTTGTGGCAATTCGCGTCGCGTTTGATATGACGCCAACCCTCGGTACTCGCACCGGAATTGGCAATGTTGTAACGCATCTATATGAATCTATTAGTGACGAGAGCGCTATTGAACTCGTTCCATACACACTCAGTTACAAAGCGCGCAGCTTCGCTGATGAACTCCCAGACAACAACATTTTCATAAAATATCCTGCCCGCATTTTGTTGGCTGCCTGGAAATATTCGAATCTCTTTTCGCTCGACAAAGCAATGGAAGAAATTGACGTTTGGCATGCCACAAACTACTTGGCTCCACCCACAAATAATCCGCTCTTGATAACAATCCACGATGTAACAATGGTCAAATATCCTGACCTCGTCCCTGCACAAGTGCGTTCACTCGCTCCAATGATCTCAAGAAGACTTCGGGCTGGTGCGCATGTTCAAGTGCCAGCGCACGCAATAAAAGAAGATGTACTCGAACATTTTGGTTCCGACATCGAAGATACTTCGCACATTCATGTGATTCCATTTTCCGTTCCAGACCTAGTTGAAAGTCCTCCGAGTTCACGCGTGCAGAAACTTTCAGAAGGCGATCCTTACATTTTGTGTATTGGAGCACTCGAACCGCGTAAAAATCATGCGCGTCTCATTGATGCATTTGAAATCATTCACGCCAGTAATCCTCATGTGCGGCTGTTCTTAGTAGGACCTGATGGTCCAGCTCGTCCAGCTATCGATGCTGCGTTGGCACGTCTCAGCCATAATGCACGTTCGCGTGTTGTTATTACGGGAAGTGTGAGCGATGCCGATCGCACGTGGTTACTTCACCATGCGCATCTCGTTGCATACCCGAGCTTGTACGAAGGATTTGGCCTGCCTCTTTTGGAAGCAATGACTGCTCACGCCCCTATTGTCACGACACGTGAAGGGTCATTGGAAGAAATTGCTGCTTCTGCAGCACACTATGTTGATGCGCATGACAGCAATGACATCGCTCGGGGAATCCTCGAAGTACTTGAATCGCAAGAAACACGCGACAGACTTATTGCAGCAGGAAATAATCGCATCAATGACTTCTCTTGGGCACAATCAGCTCGAATGCTTACAGATACATATATAGCAATCGCTAAAAAGAACTAGATACACTCGCCCTTAAGAATCAAAACGAAGTAGCTACTTACTTGCATCTTTTAATGCAATGAATTCTTCGTAATTACGAATGTAGTCAGCATCTTCATATTTATGTGATGCGAAAACTGTCAACACTGCATTAGAAGAATATTTATATTGAGTGCCCCACACAAGGGGTGGAATATACAAACCTATATTGGGAGCATTCAAATGCACTTCAGCACGTTGACTGCCATCATCGACGATACAACTCACTTCTCCTTCGACACAGATAAGAAACTGTTCACATTCCCGGTGAGCATGTTCGCCTCGCACTTCTTTGCCAGGTACTCCATAGACGCTAAACCAACGCTTGGGCATAAAAGGCAGGTTGTCATCAAGTTCGGCAACAACAAGCTTGCCTCGGATATCTTCAAAATGCGGCAGTGTCTGAACATAAGTTCCTCCCACATTCAACATCTGCTTGGCTGATTCATGAGAGGATGTTTCTTGCGGCTTCGCTTCAACGGCATCAACATAGCCAACAATACGGGCAGGGTTTCCTACCACGATGGCACCGGCAGGAACATCTTTTGTGACAACTGCCCCCGCTCCTACCATTGCATTACGTCCGATCGTAACGCCAGGGAGAATAGTTGCATTTCCACCAAGGCTTGCATTTTTTTCTACACGAGTTTCTAAAAACTCATCAGGATATATTCGAGAACGAGGAAATTTATCATTTGTGAACGTGACATTTGGCCCTACGAAAACATCATCTTCAAGATAGATTCCATCCCAAATCTGAACGCCACATTTGATGGTAACGCGATCTCCGATTGTGACGTCGTTTTCTATAAATACTCCATCGCAGATATTACATTCACTCCCGATTTTTGCATCGGGCAGAATATGAGCAAACGCCCAAACTCGGGTACCCTCACCAATATTTGCAGATTCACATATTGCGTTTTCGTGTATGTACACAGCGATTCCCCCTGCGCAGGACCTGAGAAAATCCCCGCGACGATACGTATTGTATCAATTATTTATTAGCTTCAAAGCTCTGACGTGTAACAATGATACCCAAAGGACGTGCCTTGGTATTTTCGAAGCCCCTCCAAGTGTAGGAGCCGACAATTCCAAAACCCATTAGCGTTATTGTAAAAAGCATCAGTTGAACCAGTATCAAAGGGGTGTACCCTGGCACGTCGATAAGACCGATCGCCCAGCTAATAACAACCATGACGGTCAAAATGCTGGAGAAAAATGTTCCAATGATTCCTATGCTCAACAAGAGACGAACAGGAATATCTGTAAATGCAAAAATTGAATCGCTCATATAGGCGAATCGCTTCTTAAAAGTCCACCCACTTTTCAAGCCATCCATGCGAGCTCGACGAGTGTAAAGGATCTCTTTGCGCTGGAACCCTACCCAATACAACTGAGCAACAAGCGACGTATGGGTTTCGGGAAGAGACAACAGTGCATCTTTCACTTTTACTGAACATGCAAAAATATCCACTCCCCCTCGTGGCATATCTTTGACAACCGTCTTACGATACATACTCCAGAAAATTTTCGATAGTGTGCGATAAAGAAATGGATCGCCACGTCCCTCGCGAACACCGACCACGACATCTGCTTCATTATGCAATAAAGATTGAGTAGCTCCGATAATGAGTTCGGGTGGTTCTTGACAGTCCGCCGCCATGACAGCAAAGTAATCGCCTGCTGCAACTTCCAAACCTTTTCGAATTGCAATAAAAGAACCGAAGTTGCGAGAGAGGTTGACAAGTTGCGAAGAAAATTTTTGCTCACCTAATTTTTCATTCAGGGCAGCAAAACTATTATCGGGACTTCCATCAATAACAAAGACTGCTTCTACATTGCATTCGACTTTATCTGAAATATGAGAAATCTCACATAACAGCTGATCGATGGACCCTTCGTTCCTGTAGACAGGGATAATGATTGAAAGAGTTTTTGTCATTGTAAATTTTTCCCGCTCTCTACCCACGATCGTAGTGTTTCTACCACCACATCGACGTGTGCTTGAGGCATATGGGGATAGCAGGGCAGGCTCACAATATTGTGAACCGATTTTTCTGAGACAGAAAGACCCCCTCGACGATACGCGATATTGGTCATAGAATCCTGTTGACAATCAAGAAGAGGGAAATGAATATCTGTAGCTATTCCCGCCTGTGTACATAGTTCTCGAAATTCATCTCGGTGAGCCGTGTGAGCTACTGCTAGGTGCGCAACGTATCCTTCACCCATATGAAAGTGTGAAAACATCTCTGGCGCGGCTGAGGCATACTGTTGAAAAATTTCCATGCGCTGCTTATTGAGAACTTCTAAATTTTCTAACATGATGTTCAAAAAAGCGGCTTGAAGTTCATCAAGTCGTGAATTGCGCCCGTAGGCAATGCTGGAATTGTATTTGCTTGCCCATCCATACTGACGAAGCAGTCGTATGTTTTCTGCATAATGGTCCTGCGATGTGGTGATTGCTCCCCCATCTCCTAGTGCACCAAGATTCTTTGTCGGATAGAAACTAAACGTTCCGACATCACCCAAGGAACCAACTTTTCGCCCTTGGAGACTCGCACCATGTGCTTCTGCGCAATCTTCCACAATGGGAATGTCTTTTACCATTTTTCGAACACATTCAACATTTACTGCTTGACCATATAAATGCGTTACAACTATTGCTTTGGTCGAGGAAGAGAGGAGCTCTGGGATTTTATCGATATCAATGAGAAGAGAAGTTTCAATATCGCAATATACGGGAATCGCTCCGATGGAGATACAAGCAGAAGTTGTATACCCACCCGCGTTAGCAACCGTGATCACTTCGTCGCCTGCTCCTACACCTACAGCTCGTAAAGCTATCTCTAAAGCATCTGTTCCATTTCCCACACCAAAACAATCTGTTGTTCCGATGTATTGCGCAAAATTCTTTTGAAAACTATCTACGTGGGGACCCAACACGAACCACCCTGATTCAATAGTGGAACGTGAGACCCCAGCAAGACTCTCCATATAGGGGCCGAACACAGCTTTGAGATCATTAAAGGGAATCACTGATTTATTCTAGCCAAAATCTCTGCTCGCACGAGGGGCGAAGATCTGGCCCTATAAACACAATCAAAACTTGGTTTCATGCACTGTGATATTTATAATTCTTTGTCGATATCAATATATTCAATGCCATATATTTCGTCGAGACAAATATTTGTATTCTTTTTTGCAATAAACGTCAGGGATAAATTTCCGTCAGGGAACTGATAGAGAGTTGAAAAGGCATATGTTGTTTTGTTTTTATCTCTCGGAGAAAAGTGGAGCGTATTCACTGTTTGACCACCATTGCTCACTTGAATTTTCGCAAGATTCTTTTGTTCTCCTGAAAAACTAAAAGCAACGTATTCAAAGGGAGCTGGATTCACACTAGAAACACTTAAGGATCCATTCTGTGAACATTGTTGAGCCTTCACAATTGATTGATAACCAATCTTTTTCAAACGTGATGCTGTGACCACTTCCCCTTGAGGGAGAATCACTTCCGAAGAAATGTCTGTGATCTTCAAATCGATATTCATTGCATGCCCGACATTTTCTAGGTCATTAAACGGAACCGCTCCAAAATACATATAGCGCTGGTTGACACGCGTGCGTGCAACTTCGTGATTTCGTATGTGGGCAATATTTTTTCGATAACGCAAAGAGTCGTATCCAATAGAATGCTCAAGATCAAAGTAGGCCGAGCCTAAGTTTGCGAGAATAACGACAGCAAGAATTACATACCCTACGGATTGTGCGCTTCGATGCATCAATATCTTTTCGAAAACAGAATCTGATCTCGATTTTCTGTTGGACCGAAAATATGCCAACGCTGCAATGCCACATACAAATAAGAGAAAGAACGAGTCGAGGTGATATCTAATTTCTCCACCAAGGTTGTAGCCGTTGGTAAATAGACGACCATAGGCAACTATTGATTCGTTAACAACGAAGACAATTCCAAAAAAAACGGCCATATGCAAGGAACGTTTCCCTATTCGAAGAAATGCTCCGACCAAAATTACCGTCACAACAATTCCAAAAATGATCGTGAAGATTGGCTTGTTCAAAATATCGATATTGAGATACCGAAGCCCAAATAATTGAGGGACAAAGAATTGGAACCACACAACTTTAAGATAGGAAATCATGGGGAACAACCCTGGCTTCTCTTTCACTGACTCGAGAGCACCGGAAGAAACGTAGGCGACAGCAAGAGCCATTGTGATAGAGATGAGCGAAATCCATAGCCATTTATGTTTCTGGACCGTGGTAAATATTTTCTTTACGGATATGGAATCATTCTCGATAAGCACGCAATAGAGAAAAATAACTCCTGAATACATGAGCATTTTTTCAAAAAATAACGAGGCTACAAAAAAGAGAACCGTAATCATTAAGAGTCTTCGTCCTGAGTGTTCACGTGTGTACAAGATACATAACCGAAAGAAGTTAACAATCAGAATCAAGGGCACGATAGAACTCAAAAATGCTGCCCACCAAATAAAGTTATGAAGAATAATTGATGAGCTCGCAAATAAGGAAAGGGCTACATACTCATGCTTCTTGGAGAGCGAAAAGCACTGCAGCAATTTCCATACCGAAAACTGCAAAACAATAAAACCAAATATCATGAACGTTTCGGCTACCCAATAATTCCCTCGTGCTATACGATCAATAACCCACCACGACGCAACAAACATCGGAACGAGATGGTTATCAAAAGGGGTCGTGATGAGATCCCAATTTAAGGATTGTCCTTCAAAACGCTGCATGTACACAAAGTCATCAGCCGCCCAATAAGTATGGTTCATAAGATATATTGCAAAAAGCGTAAATATGGCAATGATCCCTAGAACAGGGAGTGGAACAATACGTCTGATCGAGGTGAACCGCTTCATAAGAGAAACAATCCTACTTATTCTTCGTTCACTATCTTGTATAAAAATAAAGAACTTCTCCGTTCAAGAACTAACCTCTGGTATCCGTTTGCTGTACAAGAATACATATAGAATTACCCCTAAGCTATGAACAACAGAAAACAAATAACAAAGGGAACTAAGGACCGACAATGAAACTCGCCCTCCATGTAGGACAAGTGACTCAACCCATTCCTGGCGGTATTGGACGTTATACAAAATCACTCATTAAGGCACTTCCTAAAGACGAAGTCACTCTCTATACATTTGCGTGTGCAGATCCGCCCGTCGATGCACCTCCCCGGTATAAGAAAATTTCTCGTCTGAATTATCGACTGGAATATTCCATATGGCATCGGTTCCGATCTCGTGATGTCGACTGTGAAGGCGATCTTCTTCACGCCCCTTCACTCGCAGTTCCACCAGCAAAGTCGCGCCCGTTGGTTGTAACGGTTCACGACATTGCATTTTTACGTCATCCGGGAGCATTCTCTCGACGCGGTGTTCATTTCCACACACGTGGCCTCGCGATTGCTCGCAAAGAAGCGGCCGCAATCATTGTTCCCTCTCGCTTCACCCACGATGAACTTGTCCGCGAAGGCGTTGACCCCGCTCTGATCCATGTCATCCCTCACGGCATCGACATAGAACCCGATGTTGACACTACGCACGACACAGACATTGTTACAAGCCTGGGTGTACCCAGCCGTTTTGTGCTTGCTGTGGGCACGCTCGAACCTCGCAAGAATCTTCCTATGTTGGTACGCGCAGTCGACAGCTTGCGCAATAAGGGTGAAGATCTCGCACTCGTGCTTGTGGGACCTCGCGGATGGGGTGAAGTAAAAGGCCTTGATCATGATTTCGTGTATGAAGTCGGCCGTGTTTCTGATGAAATTTTGAATGCATTGATGCGCCAAGCGATTGTGTACTGCGTTCCTTCTATCTACGAAGGTTTCGGAATGCCAGCCCTCGAAGCTATGTCTCGTAATACAGCTGTCATTGCAGCAGGTGTTGCATCCTTACCAGAGGTTGTCGGTGATGCAGGGGTGCTGCTCGATCCTCTCGATTCGGCCGTATGGGCTAACGCCATTGAGCGAATGTCCACTGATGAGGAATATCGCAAAGCACAAGCTCAGCGCGGTTTAGTAAGGGCAAAAAGTTTCACGTGGGATTCGTCAGCGCGTGCCCATGTTGCAGCGTACCGCGAGGCGCTTCGTCATTGGCGCACCCAAGTTCGTTCGTAGTCTTGCTGTAGTTAAGGTACCAAGGTAATGGATAAGATTCATCTCGCATTCGATGCCACCGCAACGCCTGACCAATTAACGGGGGCCGGTTACTACGTTAAAGAAATTCTGCATGGTCTCGACGCTCACGAGGGAATTTCTCTTTCTATCGTTACTCGTAGAAATGATGGTCAACGTTTTTCTGATTATGCTCCCGGAGCAAAAATTCTGGACATCGCACCTACAAACAAAGCAGCACGCATCGCTTTTCAAGCATTCAAGCTCGGTCAACTTGTGGATTCATTGAATGCAGATGTATTTCATGGTCCTCACTATCAACTGCCCGAAAAAATGAACACTCCTTCTGTCGTTACGATCCACGACATGACATTATTGACCCATCGAGACGTTCATGTATTTGCAAAATCTTTGTTTTTCTCACAAGTAATCCCGCGTTCAGCGAAACACGCCAAAAGCATCATTACAGTTAGCCAACACACTTCACATGACGTTGAGAAACTAATTGAAGGACATGGAAAAATTTTTGTTGCACCTTTGGGTATCGACGTTGATCGTTTTCACTCCGAGGTTGCAATCAATGACGAGAAAATTCTTGCTGGACGCGGAATTCAAAAACCATATATAGCTTTTTTAGGTACTTTCGAACCACGAAAGTCCATACCGACATTAGTCAAGGCATTTGCTTATATCTCAGATGAATTTCCGGAACTTCGACTTGTTCTTGCTGGCGGCAAAGGCTGGGGTGCTAATGAAATCCGGGCTGCAATCGTTGAGAGTGGAGTTGCAACAAGAATTGTTACGCCTGGACGCCTCGAAAACGATGAGATCGCACCATTTCTTCGAAATGCTGAAGCATTCGTGTACCCCAGCATCTATGAAGGATTTGGTATGCCCGTTGCCGAAGCGATGGCTTGCGGAACACCAACGATCACGACTGATTCGTCTTCCATGAAAGAGGTTGCTGGCGAGGGAGCATTGTTAATCAAACCTGGCGATGAACTCGATTTATCTGGTGCTTTGAAGTTACTTCTTAACAACAAAACTTTCCACTCAAAAATGTCGGCGAAAGCAATTGAACGTGCAAAAGCTTTTTCTTGGGACACTTGTGTGGATGTACACGTCGACGCTTACAAGTTCGCTGTTAAATAGGGTTTTTTAAACGTGTCATCCTTGTAGACGTCACGTTATTCGGTGTCGGTTTTCATAGTGTTGGAGTGCCAAACGCTCACTATG
>CALMUU010000138.1 GCA_937872965.1 uncultured Actinomycetes bacterium | reverse complement strand
GACCCCGATGCTGATTTTGATGCGCTGCTATCGGAACAAGCTGATCTGCAAGACAAAATTGATTCAGCAAATGGTTGGGATATTGAACGCACGCTCGATATTGCTATGGATGCTCTCCGTTGCCCGCCTGCAGATTCACAAGTGACGAATCTTTCCGGTGGAGAAAAGCGTCGGGTTGCATTGTGTCGATTGCTTTTGTCCAAACCCGATTTATTATTGCTCGACGAGCCCACCAACCACTTAGATGCGGAATCAGTTGCATGGCTTGAGAGATATCTGAAAGATTACACCGGCACCGTGGTAGCTATTACCCACGACCGATATTTCTTAGACAACGTTGCACAGTGGATATTAGAACTCGACCGCGGGCGCGGAATTCCCTGGGAAGGCAATTACTCAAGTTGGTTGGAACAAAAAGAACAACGCTTGAGTTTGGAAGAAAAAGCAGACAAGGCTCGACAAAATACATTGAAGCGTGAACTCGAATGGATGCGCATGGCTCCGAAAGGTCGACATACAAAAAGCAAGGCTCGTATCACTGCGTACGAAGAACTTGTTGCGCAAGCGAATTCCGCAGATGGCCAAAGAGATTCCTTGTCGATCATGATTCCTGCTGGCCCGCGATTGGGCGATCAGGTTATTGACATGCACAATGTCGCGAAGGCCTACGATGAGAAACTTTTGTTCGATGATGTTTCCTTCGTTATTCCTCCGGGTGGAATTGTTGGTGTGATCGGTCCGAACGGCGCGGGTAAAACCACCATGTTTCGCATGATTATCGGCGACGAGAAACCAGACGAAGGTGAAGTAATTGTTGGTTCAACTGTCAAACTTGCTCATGTTGATCAAAATCGAGATATTTTGGATGATGACCTCAGCGTCTATGACCAAATTTGTGAAGGTGTTGATCGCGTTATTTCTGGAGGACGCGAAATGCATGGCCGTGCTTATGTTGCGGGTTTTGGGTTTACTGGATCGAATCAACAAAAACGCGTGGGGGATCTTTCCGGTGGTGAACGTAACAGAGTTCAGCTTGCGCGCGTGATCAAGAGTGAAGGCAACGTTCTTCTTCTCGACGAACCAACCAATGACTTAGATATCGATACGTTGCGCGCGTTAGAAGAGGCTCTGTTGAGTTTTCCAGGCTGTGTTGTGGTTATTTCTCACGATCGTTGGTTCCTCGATCGAATCTGTACTCACATCCTGGCTTTTGAAGGTGATTCGCAAGTCGTATTTTACGAAGGAAGTTTTACGGAATATGAAGAAGCGCGTCACAAGCGTTTGGGCACAGATGCTGACCAACCTCACCGTATTACGTACAAGCCATTGGTGAGAAAATAATTATTACAGAAAGCAATGTTGTAGGCGTCAAACTTGTCGCTTCAGGAGCCTGTCTTGCGCGATGTGAAAATGGCGAAATTATTTTTGTTGAAAACTTTTTACCAGGAGAAGTAGCCACAGTCCAGGAAACGAAAACAAAAGGCCGTACTCGTTTTGGAGAAGTTGTTTCCCTGGAAACGCGATCGCCTGAACGTGTTGAGCCGCCCTGTCCTTATGTGCAAGCAGGCTGCGGAGGATGTGATTGGCAACATATTAATCCAGCTGCGCAAAGCCGATATAAAAGAGACATCGTTGTCGATGCTCTTACGCGAATTGGAAAAATTATTGATGCTGAAAATGTAGTGCGAGACTGTGTTGTCATGAGCAACACGCGTTACAGATCGTCTGCACGTATTCTTGCTACTTCGACTTCCTGGGGTTTCCGTGCTGCGCATTCTCATATCATGGTTCCCGTTGATGATTGTCTCGTTCTTCATAGCGAATGTGTGCAACAAGCTCATGATGCAATGGGCGCACTTGAAGGTGATGTAAGTGAAGTTCATGAGGCGCACGTGCGTCGAGCACCTGACGTTTTCCAAGATACTCGTTTAGCTGTTTCGCCGAAAAGTTTTTTTCAAGGCCATGTCGATGCCCCGCGTGTGTTGTCGGAGTTAATTTTGGCCCGTACAAATGAGATGAGGTCAGGTGAACAAAGGCTTACCTGCGTCGATCTTTATAGTGGCGTAGGAGTATTTTCGCTGGCTCTAGCTCGAGCTGGGCATCGTGTCATTGCCGTCGAAGGTAATCCTTTTGCTGTAGGGGATGCACACAAGAACCTCATTGATTGTGATGCAACCGTAATCCATAGCGACGTGAAAAAGTTTCGCTTCGATGTTCATACGTTTGGCAATACCTGCGATGTGGTCGTGGTAGACCCTTCCCGCGAAGGTATTGCAAAAGAAGCATTGGATGCCGTGACATCATGCAATGCGAGGCGAATCATTCTTGTGAGCTGTGATCCTGCTGCGGGTGCTCGAGATATTGCACTGCTAGGAGCAGCTGGATATGTTTTGTCGGAAAGTACACCCATCGACATGTTTGGACATACTCATCATGTTGAAATGGTTTCGATTCTTGATAAGGTCAGATTATGATGAAAAAAACTCTTCCGCTACTCATCTCTTTTCTGGTGGCTAGCTTCTTCCTTGCTGCATGTTCGTCTCCGCAGTTAGAACCGCGCAGTACGAAAACGCCTGGTGCTGTTAAAGCGCCTGCCTCGGATGCGTTCTACACTCCGCCATCAACTCTTCCTGTGACAGAACCTGGATCAATCATTTGGAGTCAGCTCCTGAGCGATTCGCCAAAGAATGTCAATGCGTGGAGAGTCCTTTACGTCACGACAGGAATCAACAATACTCCTGTTGCTACATCTGCATTGTTGTACGCACCCAGAGATAACAAGAAACATCGCATCATTGCATGGGCACACGGAACGACGGGTATTGCCGACATATGTGCTCCGTCACGCGAAGATAATCCAGATGAAAATATCCCTTACTTTAAAGACTACATAGACAAAGGGTATGCCATAGTTGCTCCCGATTACGAAGGATTGGGCACTCCAGGCACGCATCCTTACTTGGTCGGTTCAAGTGAAGGCCGAAGCATTCTTGATGCACTTCGCATGGCACAATCCTTCGACCCTATTAATCCCGTTACAGGGGGAGTGGTAGTTGGTCATTCACAAGGCGGACACGCTGCACTCTTTGCAGGCCAGCTTCAATCGACCTATGCGCCTGATCTCGAGCTCGACGGTGTGGTATCGGTTGCTCCTCCGGGAAAGTTAGAGGAGTTATACTCTCACTTCGCGTTGTCACCGATCACCTATGGCCTTGCTGTCATGGGTGCAGTTGGATTTACGACAGCTCGTCCTGACCTTGATCTTTCACAAGTGTTTCCAGCAGAAGTGTTGGCTAAGTCATCTGTTGTTATGAATGACTGTCTATCCGGTATCATACAAACTTATGTAGGTGATGCATTTCTGGGCCTTGTGGCTCAACCCGAAAATGTTTTACCTTGGCCAGAACTTTTTGAAGAAAATTCACCCGGCAATATAAAGATTGATGCGCCTGTGCTTATTGAACATGGCCTTAAAGATTCCACGGTCCCGGCGATTATTTCTAAATCGATTTTTGAATCCTCCTGCGAGGTAGATACAAAAATTTCACGTATTACATACGCAGGGAGAAACGGAACGCACAGTGGAGTTTTAGAGATGGGACGAAAAGATACACTTGCTTTTATTGAGGACCGTTTTTCTGGTAAGCGTTTTGAAAGTATGTGTTAATCGCTTCTTCCAAAATTCTCCAACGCTTGATGGATTGCTATACGTGCTCGATCTGCATTTAACCATTCGCCAATGATGACGTGCTTGTTTGGTTCCAACGCTTTGTATACCTTAAGAAAATGTGCAATCTCGTCGAGAATGTGGGCATCGACATCTGTAATGTCTTGCACGCTTTCCCAACGTGGATCAGAAGAAGGAACGCAGAGTAATTTTTCATCGCCTCCTGCCTCGTCTGTCATTTCAATCATTCCGATAACACGTGAACGAATGTGACATCCTGGAAAAGTTGATTCTTCAAGCAATACAAACGCATCGATAGGGTCGCCGTCATCCGAAAGAGTGTGGGGAACGGAACCGTATTCTGCTGGATATTGAGTGGATGTGAACAGATACCGGTCGAGCCAGATAGCTTCAGTGTCGTGGTCGATTTCGTACTTATTACGAGAGCCTTTGGGAATCTCGATGATCACAGTAATCTCGCCGTCATGGGTAGCGGAGTCGTTATTCGTTTCATTCATAATATGCATTCTATGCGATGAAGATCCCAAAAAATAATATAGGGCCTCAGCGCAAGCTGGGGCCTTATTTTATGTTTTGTTGGATTGTCGAACTTTATTGAGGTATTCGCGATAAGAACCAGGATCTCGAACCCATTCGCGAGCAACCTTGTCAGTGATATCACCAGCAACAACAGCTTGAGCAAGAGAAAGGTCGCGGGGCACCATGCCGAATTCTTCAATACCTGTTTGTATAGCGCTAGGAATCTGATGAGTATGACCTTCTCGAATGAACGAACGCACGGCCGCTGTCGCCACCATTAATTCACAGATAGCTACTCGTTTGTCAGGATCATCTGCGCGAGGAAGGAGTGATTGGCAGACAATGCCTTCGAGTGTATTGGCGAGCTGCGCGCGAATTTGCGATTGATCACTTTTTGGGAATGCGTCAATAATTCGATCGATCACTCCAGCTGCATCTGTAGCATGCAAGGTAGAGAAAACAAGGTGCCCTGTTTCTGCCGCAGTAAGAGCAGTTGAGATGGTTTCTAAGTCACGCATTTCGCCAACAAGAATAACGTCAGGATCTTGACGTAAAACAGAGCGCATTGCCATAGCGAAACTCTTTGTGTCTTCTCCGACTTCGCGCTGTTGAATGAGTGATTTTTGTGAAGCATGGATGTATTCAATTGGGTCTTCAATGGTGATGATGTGTTCATCTCGTTCGTAGTTAATTTTATTAATGAGTGATGCTAAAGACGTTGATTTTCCTGAGCCCGTCGGCCCACACACAAGTACAATGCCCTGTCGAAGTTGCGCAAACTGTTTCATCGTTTCGGGTAAGCCAAGCGAGTCCATTGGGGGGATAGCGTTGGGAATAACACGAAGTGATACGGCTAATGAATCACGTTGGAGAAATACGTTTGCACGGAAACGCCAATTTCCATATGTACAAGCGAAGTCAAGGTCTCCAGAAAATCCTTCGCGAAGGGGTTCTGGACCGGCTAAGTATTCGACGATTTCGTCGAGGTCAGGGTTCGTAAGGATTCCAAATCCTGCTAAGGGAGCTAGATGTCCACCCACTCGTGTTAGTGGACGTGAACCTACGCTTAAGTGAATATCGGATCCGTTATTTTTGAGTGCTTGTTCGAGAATATCTTCAACAAGACTGAGGTGCGTTTTACGAGCAATGTCGGCTTGTTGCCAGAGATATTGAAATGCTGTTTCCGTTGCGACGGCTACTCGGATAGGCATGCCAGCTAGAGATTGCACTTCGTCGATTTCAACAGGACGAGGAATTCGCGGCCATGCCACAACGAGAAAACCATCGTGGTAGCCAACTCCGAGTACTCCTGTTTCTTCAGGTATGGCACGTACTGCTCCGGGATCAAGTTCGTGATGAGGATTTTCAATGACGGGAATACCAACGTTGCGAGCTTGTTCGAGAAGAAGAGCGTCGGCAGAAGAAACTTCTTGTGGTGCAACGCGAGCAGGGGACATAGAAGAAGTGCCCGACTGTACAGGTGGTGTGGGCTGATCTGGTTGAACTGGTAGCGCGCCTGAATCAATTCTGTAACCAAGCCGTGGATCCTGAATATTTGGATCGTGATCTTCCGGAGGTGTGTATGTCATTGATGACTCCTTGCTTCATGACCGAGCGGGCGTCGAAAATGAATTCTTCTTATTCGTAGCGTGCTCTTGCCTTAATATCGTCAGCATACGGAGCGTTCTCGAGCCCTAAATTGCATGATTTATTTAAGTAATGGGCTGGACAATACGCTGGCTATGGGGCCTTCCAGCCGTTGGCTTGGCTGGTGGTATATGGAGCTGCGGGCGTATCAGGACAGCTTCCACCGGGATTTGTTGCCGATCCATATCGGGTTGCGTCATTTAAGTGAAGTTCAATGAAAAAACAATGGCCTGAACTATCTCTGGATTGGAGGATCACGTTTGTAGCAGAACCCGGGATTGCATATACTCCTATATCGTTGGTTGGGTTACTTGGACCCAGCCCCTCTCCTGCTTCTAAAGCTACGAAGTGAATATCGGGTTCGATCCCATTCATCGCTGCAACGCCTGCATCTAGTGATGGAACTTGCAATCCTCTGAAATCGACATGACCGCTTCCAGCCTGTGCAGCTTTAATAGCTAAAACGGCAGTATTTAAACTTGACTTGGCGACAGATTTCTTTCCTGAGTCGAGTGCGGATAATAAGGCCATAATCCCGACTGCCGCCAGAATTGCGATAATGAGAATGACAATGAGAAGTTCGATGAGAGTAAATCCATCATCTGATTTTTGATGATGGTGACGTAAGGAAGGCTGGAAAGGCTGGATTTTTGGTTTCGACGACAATCCAAACGTTCTTCTGATAGATCCGATCAACACGTCTGTTTATCGGCCAGTTTTGCTCAATCTATAAGGTATATGATGACATTTTTATCATAAACCTGGAGAACATAGAAACACTTATCTTTATTCTGCTTTCCATCCCACAGATTGGTTCTTCGTGTACTCAACACCTCCCGAAGGATCACTCGGACAGGCACCTCCTGCATTAGTGTCTGAACCGTATTTAGTGGAAGAGCCCAGATTGTATTGGACAAAATAGCAGTGTCCAGATCCATCTCTTGTTTGCATAACGATCTGGTTTGTCTCAAAATCAATCACACCGACATCGTTCGTCTTGTTGTCTCCAGTCAACGTGCCTTCGACAAATGTAAAGTCTGGTTCTGTTAAATTTAACTTACTCACCGCATCAGGTAAATCAGTTCCGATCCCTGAGAAATCTTCGGATCCAGCACCGGCCTGTACTCCCTGGACGATGGTAATCGCTGTTCGAAGTGTTGATTTAGAAACAGATTTTTTTGCAGAATCGAGACCAGAAAGGTATGTGG
>CALMUU010000137.1 GCA_937872965.1 uncultured Actinomycetes bacterium | reverse complement strand
AAAGAGCGTGCCGAATCAATTGAGGAAGTTCAGTGGACTGACCACGATCTCGGTCTCATTGATGAATGTGATGCGTTGTGTGGACCCGTTTCTTCTGCACGTGGAAAAAAGAAAGCAGCTGGATATAACGGCGATGTTGAAAATGCATCCCGTGTAATTGGAGAATTAGGTTTGAGTGGTTACATGACTGCCGATGAACTTGCCGAGCGGTACAACTCAGGGGAGCAAGCATACGACATGACGAGTGACGAGATTCGTACCTTCGGACATATTTTGGTCGATGAAGCTCAAGATCTCACGCCGATGCAGTGGAGAATGATTGGGAGACGGGCCCAACCCATGTCGATGACGATCGTGGGAGACTTTGCTCAAGCTTCTCTTCCCGGAGCTTGTACTAATTGGGATGAAGTCATCGCCATATTAAGTGGAGTTAACAGGTGTAGTGCACAAACGGTGTTGCTTTCCATCAATTATCGAACTCCTGCTGAAGTAATGGACCTTGCCCACGACATCATGCGTGAAGTGTCTCCTGAACTTGCAGAAACTGCTGCTGTGCGAGAAGTTGGTCAGGCCCCTCGAGTCCTCAGCGTACCGAATCCGTTGGCTCATGTGAAAGATTGCGTAGCTATCGCTCGTGAGCAGGGTGGGACCATTGCAGTTATTGCTCATGAAGATAAACATGAACAACTTGTCGCAGAACTAGCTGAATTTTCTGCAAATAACGATCCGTCTCTTGCTATCGATGCTCCTGTTGGGGTTCTCAAAGCATCCGATGCCAAAGGTTTGGAATTCGATCATGTGATCGTCGTTGATCCGCACGCAATCGTGGGCGATGTTCGCCGTCCTAGTGGTTGGAAGTCGCTCTTTGTGACCTTAACGCGTGCAACGCAAACGTTAAGCGTTCTACTTGACGAGACCCACCACGATCGGCTGGCAAAGATTTTTGCCAACTACGAATAGAATCTATATAACAATAAAGAGGTAGTAATGACGAGTGTAGAAAATGTGACCTGGGATGTTTCTGATCTTGTCGAACCACAAGGTGGACTCGAAGAAGTTATTGGGCGAGCACAGGTATTAACCGATGAGCTCGTTGCCTATGAAGGCAAGATCGCAGAACTCTCCGTTGATGATTTCTTAGAGGTCATGAAAAAGTATGGTGAGCTTTCCGACGAAATGGGTCGCGCTGGTAATTACACAGGTCTTCTCTTTAGTGTGAACACGCAAGACGAAGATATTGCAGCCGCAATGCAAAAGGTAGAAGAAGTAAGTGCTTATATTTCTGCACGTCTTACCTTTATTGAAGTTGAATTTAATGAGCTCTCTGACGAAAAAGTCGAGGCTATTCTTGCCAGTGACCGATCTGAATTTTGTCGTTATTATCTCACCCATTTACGCAGAGCCGCCAAGTATCAACTTTCCACCAAAGAAGAAGCGCTCCTTACTCAACTTTCTGTAACTGGCGCGAGTGCTTGGGATCGATTGTTCGAAGACCTTTGTTCAACCATCACCGTTGATGCTGATAACAGCGGTAATGCAGTACCTCTCGATTCGGCACTTTCGATTCTTCATTCTTCTGATAGAAAGGCACGCGAGATAGCGCGCGACGCAATCTCGGAAAAACTAACTGAAGGCGTGAAAACTCGAGCTTATATTTACAACACGCTTGTTGCTGATCATGCACTAGAAGACAAGCTTCGCGGTTACCCTACATGGTTGAGCGGTCGAAATCTTGAGAACGACACAACGGATGAATCCGTGGATGCACTTGTCGAGGCATGTATGGGGCGTTTTGATATTGCGCAACGATGGTATGAGCTCAAAGCAAAACTTTTAGGGTTGGACAAACTCGAAGATTACGATCGCTACGCGCCGCTGTCTCATAGCGAAACTACGATTGAATACGACGAAGCGTGCGGAATCGTGCGTGAAGCGTACAGCAGCTTTTCTCCGAAAATGACGGATGTTTTTGATACATTCATGAAAAACAAATGGATCGATGCTCCGGTGCGCGAAGGGAAGCGCGGGGGTGCTTTTTGTGCTTATACGGTTGCATCGCATCATCCTTTTGTCATGTTGAACTGGACAAACAATCGCAATGACGTATTGACCCTGGCACATGAACTGGGCCATGCTTGCCATGCCTATTTGGCGAAAGACCAAGGAACATTTCATCAAGATACCGGCTTAACCTTTTGTGAGACGGCGTCTGTATTTGCAGAATCGGTAACCTTTAATAGATTGCTCGATGCAGTTACCGATCCTCGTGAACGTCTCGAGCTACTAGCAGAGTACATTGACGGACAGATCGCTACAGTGTTCCGTCAAATTGCGATGCACCAGTTTGAACAAGCAGTTCACACTCATCGACGCAACATCGGAGAACTAAAACTTTCCGACTTTTCCTCGTACTGGCTTGATACACAACGCGACATGCTGGGTGATGCTGTCAATGTAAGCGAAGGATATGGCAACTGGTGGAGCTATGTACCTCACTTCATTTCTACCCCTGGGTACGTCTACGCATATGCATACGGTCAGCTGCTTGCGCTGAGTGTCTATGCCCAATACCAAAAAGAGGGAAGTTCCCTTGTGCCGGCATACGAAAATATGTTGGCTGCAGGTGGCTCACAATCACCACAGGATCTCGCCATGATGGTAGGAATGAATTTGTCGGATCCCAATTTTTGGAAAGATGGATTGTCGATCATTGATTCTATGGTGACTCAAGCTTCTGAGTTGGCCGACTCACTCGAATAGTGCTTCGAGTCTTCCCAAACCGATATGACCATACCCCAAAACGCGGGAATGAAATTCTTTGAGAGAAAAAGTACTCCCAAGTCGTTTTCTCTCTCTTTCCCGCAAGTCGTGAATTGTTTTTTCGCCGATTTTGTAGGAAATAGCCTGACCAATCCATCCTAGGTATCTGTGAACTTCGTCGCGAGCGTAAGATTCGCTCATCCCAATAACGTCTTGGAGCACGTTCACTGCAGTTTCTTTAGTCCATTTTTCTCCTCGTGGAAAAATGACAGGAGCATCGATGGGAATAGTGAATTCGCAATGTAAACCAATGTCCATGACGATTCGTGTTGCGCGAAAAAGAGATGCGTTGAGCATGCCGAAAATGTAAGCAGGATCATTGTTGTATCCCAACTCGACCATGAGACGTTCTGCATAAAGGGCCCATCCCTCGCTCTCTCCGGTGTTGAAAGCAACAGTTTTCTGGAAGCGACTGAAATCATCACCCAAGCATTTAATCGTTCCGATATGAAGATGGTGTCCTGGGAGGCCTTCGTGATAGCAGGTCGTTACTTCTTCCCAGAGAGGAAAAGATTTCTTTCCATTAATGGGGTAGTAAGTACGGCCAGGGCGAGAGAAATCTTCAGAGGGCGTCGAATAGTACATCGCCGATGATCCTGCTTCATCGAAAAGACATGCTTCAATTGTAATGAGACGCGGATCAATATCGAAATGCGTCCCATTTAATTCTCGAACACTTTCATCAAGTAGATCTTGGAGAAAGGTTTGCAGTTCTGACGGTGAACTAGCTGTTCGTGTTTCATCATGTTCCAACATCTCTATCGTTTCTCGATAAGATTTCCCTGGGTTGAGGTCTTGGATGACGAGAGCAATTTCATCGAAAATCGAATGAATCTCGTGCCAACCCCATTGGTAGGTTTCTTCAAGATTAATTGTCTTGCCGAGATGTCTTTTAGCGGCTCGCAAATATTGTTCAGGGCCAACGGCATCGTTTTCTTTGCTGCGGGGAATGATATCGTCGGTAAGGAACGCGCCAAACGTAAGATAGGCGTTGCGTGCAGGCGTGCTCACAAAAAGAGGATCATTTGCAAAAAGTGAGCAGTTGTAAGCCATTTGGACGAGCTGTGTGCGTCGCGGAAGACAGTCGTGATCGACGCCATACCTCAACGTTGCACGATAGGACTTTAAGGCTTCGGGTATTTCAGCAATTTTCTTTTCGCGCTTTTCTATTTCGATCTCGTCTGATTCGTTGACGTTGTAACACGTAGAGTGAATCGTATCGAGTGGATTAGTCATGATATTGATGCAGCGTACCCAATCACCACTTTCATATTCGTCAATTAGATCAGTGCAATAGTCATTGAGCACATCTGCACAGAGGTGATCATGAAAATTGTTAAGTTCACATGATTTGATGAGTTGTTGGGTTGTGCGTGCTAGCCGTGCAAGACGCTCATGTTTTCTTGGAGAAAGATCTCCAATGCGGTCATCGTATTCCGAAAAGCCTTCTTCGGAAGCCATTAAGGGGCTTATCTCGCACATGCGATCCAGAAAATCATCGGCGAGAGCTTTCACGTCACGTGTCTGCTCGTTATTGGGTTGAGTCACAAAGCCATTCTTGTTCAGAATGGGGTTAATAAGGTGGTAATCTTGCCGGATATGAAAATTAAAACGCGTACAGAGTCTGATTCTATGGGAGAAATCGAGGTTGGTGAATCAGTATATTGGGGAGCTCAAACAGAGCGAAGCCTTCACCATTTCCCAATTGGTAAAGAAGTAATGCCTTTCGCTCTGATTCGTGGCATGGCAATATTGAAAAAATCGGCTGCTTTAGCCAACAAGGATCTCGGAAAGATTGATGCTCATATCTGTGATCTCATTGTCCAGGCGGCTGATGAAATTCTTAATGGAAACCTCACAGGAAATAGCTATTCTGCAGTAGTGAGTGATCGACATTCTCAGTTTCCTCTGCGCATTTTTCAAACAGGTTCAGGTACGCAAACCAATATGAATGTCAATGAAGTGATTGCTGGGTATGCCAATGAAATCGAAACTGGGCAACGAGGAGGAAAATCTCCGGTGCACCCCAACGACCACGTCAATATGAGTCAATCAAGTAACGACACATTCCCGACAGGAATGAATATTGCTGCTGTCGAACAAGTGACGAATCGACTTATACCTGCAGTGACCGAGTTGCGTGATGCTCTCGATAAGCGTGCGAAGGAATTTGTTTCGATCGTCAAGATTGGCCGTACGCATTTACAAGATGCCGTACCATTGACGCTAGGACAAGAGTTCTCTGGTTATGTGGCTCAACTTGATGCTTCATTGAACAGAGTGCAAGAAAGCATCAACGACGTAAGGCAACTAGCAATTGGCGGTACTGCTGTTGGGACGGGATTGAACGCTCCCAAAGAATTCGGCGATATGGCCGCACGATATATAAGTAGTGAAACGGGACTCACTTTTTCTTCTGCTGAAAATAAATTTGCCGCATTGGCTTCTCACGGCGATCTCGTGAATGCGCATGGAGCAATTACTACGCTTGCGACTGACCTCATGAAAATTGCAAACGATATTCGATGGCTGGGTTCGGGTCCGAGATGTGGAATAGGGGAGTTGTCGTTGCCCGAAAACGAACCGGGAAGTTCAATCATGCCGGGCAAGGTCAATCCAACACAAAGTGAAGCTATGACGATGGTGTGTGCTCAGGTTTTTGGAAACAACGCCACAATTGTTTTTGCTGGTAGCCAAGGTAACTTCGAACTGAATGTCTTTAAGCCCGTTATCATTTCTAATTTCTTGCATTCGGTCGAACTCATCTCTGACGTATGCGCAACGTTTCGAGAATTTTGTATTGAAGGGCTGAAGGCAAACACAGACCGCATTGAACGCTATGTGAACGATTCACTCATGCTCGTCACTGCGCTTGCACCCCATATTGGTTATGACAAGGCAGCCGAGATTGCTAAAATGGCACACCATGAGGGCACGTCTTTAAAAGAAATGTCGGTGCAACTCGGTTACGTGAGTGAATCTGATTACAACCAGTGGGTAATTCCCGCTGACATGGTGTGAAAGAGGAATGATGTCTAAGGAAAAAAATAATTCAGCAAAGAATTCTCGCATTACATTAAACGCCGCATTTGCCGCAATGATTGCGTTTTGTGTTGTCATTGCGGGATTTTATACGTTAACTCTGATGGACGATAACAACACTCTTAAAAGTCGATCAGCCCAGGTGGTTACGGATGAAGAAACCAGTTCTAATGGATTGAGCGGCGAGGGATTTGGCGCCTCAACTCCTTCTCCTGCTGCAACAAACTCTCTCTCAAACGAAGATGCGACAAGGATTTATCAAAAAGTTGCTGCTCTTACGCAACTCCCTCAAGGCACCCCCCAATTCGCAACAGTAAATGATGTCTCCAAGTTTCAAGGTCAAGCCTTCTTTGCCAAAGCCGCCAATGGCGATGTTCTTTTAATTTATTCCGAGACGGGACAAGCCATCTTGTATCGCGAAAGCTCAAATGAAATTATAAGTGTCGGAACTGTGG
>CALMUU010000136.1 GCA_937872965.1 uncultured Actinomycetes bacterium | reverse complement strand
GCGATGTGAAATCTGTGTTGTACCAATTAGCTGGCGGCTTACGTTCCGGCATGGGCTACATCGGAGCTGAAAACATCACCGAAATGGTCAACCAAGCCCAGTTCGTTCGCGTCACGGCTGCTGCACTTCGCGAAAACCACCCGCACGATGTGATCATCACCCACGAGGCGCCGAATTATTCGGGGAGTTAATTCTTTTAACCCTTACTTAAGCATTTCATTTTTCTTCCTTGTCAAGAAAAACCCATTTGGCCTCCTTCGGGGAATCATCAATTGAATCTTCTGGCGGTTGGTCTATAGAAAAGACACCTTTATAATCTAAGCGCCTAGTCTCTATTGTTTCCTGAACCACAAGAGACAGATATTGGGCTTGAGTGCTATGCCCGGGTCTGGACCTGTAGGGTTCCCCAGGCTCACCCGCATAATCAAGAGCCTTAGCCAGAAGCGTGACATCACCTCCTTCAGGAGAAGTGAATCGTATTGCAACAGTTATTCGATCAGTATCGACAAACTCACAAGAAACAAAATCCCAATCTTGAATCAGTGGGACTTCACACTGGAACTCACCTGTTTTTCCATCGTATGATTCACATTTTGACGTTAAAATATTATTTAACTCAGCTGGAAGCTCGCGAGAAAAAGAAGTTGAAGCTTCAAACATAAAAAATGTTATGTTCCTGAATAAATTTGCGCGAGACAACCGATATTGTTGGTGCTGAACATTGAAAGAGTCGTGAGCTGGTTTCTGGCGGTTGTCGACTAAGAGTTCGATCTCGGATAAGAATAAATCCTTGTCCTACATCCCCAGCTTTACCTGGCTTCAATTGATGGAGCTGAGAAAACGATACGTTACGATCGACTGCTCCAAAAATTCTTGCAGATTCCCAATTCGATTGGAGGTCGACGTGAGCTCCAATTTCTCCTTGACCACTACGCATTATGGCCCAAATATAGTTTGCAAAACCAGGAGTGCCCGGGAAGGTTGGATTAACCGCAAATGCCCCGTTTATATCTCTGCCCAAAACGTATACGAGTTCGCCCTTAGGATATTTATCTGAGGTGTAAACAAAATTCAATACACCCAACCAAGTCCATGGAACAGTAACTGTGTCACCGGCTTGGGCCTGACGAAGTCTTCGTAGGTAAGGTTGTTCTCCACCAGGTCCAGTAACAAAATTGTTATAACCAATACGACTTGGCTTTTCAAAAAAATGGATGTCTACGTTGGTGTTCCGTTTTATAATTTTGAAATGCGGTCTTGCGATACGTGGGTTTTGTGCATTCGTCGATCCAAATCCACATTTGATTTTGGTATAAGCCGTCGTTTGGACAGATTCAGAAGTATTCGATGTCACACCGTATACAGGGATAGCAAAAATTGATAGGAGCACGAGCGCTCCGACTACACAAAATTTTCCACGAATCTTCATGGGTGGTCTCCAGTCCATAGATTTCTATAACGAATGAGTTCATTGACATTAGACAATAAGAGGCAATATTGTCAAAACTGAGATCCTTCGCAAGATCCTTCGCTCCACTCAGGACTCCCTTTGGTCGGCTCAGGATGACTATTTTAAAGTTCAGGATGACAGAGCCTGACTCAGAATGACGGTGATTCTGACTGCCAGAGGGCAAGGAGTTTGCCGGCTGCGGCGATATAAAGTTTTGAGTATTGCGGATCACGCTTCATACAATCGAAACACGAATACACGTACTTCACGAGGTGAGCATCTTCTAGAGAGCACGCTTGAGAAATGATGTCGGTGATGCGTACATAATGTTCTGCGAAGACAGCGTTTTCATCTGGTTCGAAATATTCTTCTAATGTTTCAACGCTGAGTTTTTGTTCCCCCAATAATGCTCGAAATGTTGCCGCATGAGTTGTCGCGGCTTGTAGCAACCGAGCAGAGGTTTGCGACTGAGAGGACAACACCCACATCGCGTGAGGAATGGTTAAACAATGGGTCCAACCATATTTCGCATACTCCTCGGATTCGACAACCATCGACAATGTACAGACACGCATCAATGACTGGAAAGGAATGTCAAAGCTTGCTCGATCGCTAAAATTCGCAATGCTTGCAAGGACTTCAATTAACGAGTCGACAACACCTGTAGCTTCAACACGTTCGACCGATGTGCGGATCGGTCCATCTCCACCATCGACACGGTTAATATTTCCAATATTTTCTACAAACCAATGTTGCGGGTGCTCAAGCAGATCAGCAGAAATATCTTGTTGAACAAGAGTGGATTTTGCCCATGCCATCTGGGCATCGTGATTCCGAATGATCTCGTGGTTCATTCGATTCAATACTGAATGAATCGAAGTATTGGTTTCGCCCACAATGTTTTGCAATGCCAATAAGATGGGGGCGTGACTTGCGAAGAGGAGTGAGGTTGACCATTGGGAGATGTCTATGTTAGTGAGAGATTCTTCACTACGTTCAGAATGACCAACTGACTCGGGATGACTGTCTTTATATTCAAAATACTTCTTCGCTGTTAATCGGATCTGTTTTCTCGCCTGCTGCACGTACTCATCTTCGACCAAAGGAAGAAGGAAGTAGCGCGCACAAATCTCTAGTGGGGCATGAAGGATAAAACTTGCGTCCGAAAACTCTTTTCCTGGAACTTTGGGCACTGCAACAATCGCACTCGCTGCATCAAAAAGCTCTTTATCTGTCGATGCATCATCAAGCGCATCAAGCAATACATCGCTCATCTACCGCAGACCCACGGCCTTGCGTACGATTTCCATTAACGGTTGTGCTTGCGCGCGAGCCTTCTCTGCGCCTTCAGACAAGACGCGCTCCAC
Source organism: uncultured Actinomycetes bacterium (assembly GCA_937872965.1). Taxonomy (GTDB): domain Bacteria; phylum Actinomycetota; class Acidimicrobiia; order IMCC26256; family JAGPDB01; genus JAGPDB01. The sequence goes on along the minus strand of CALMUU010000136.1, from coordinate 4,063 downwards.
ATAACCGCCATCTTCGCGAAGTTCTTCGTAACGTGTACGCGCAGAACTGTATTGTTCTTTTATTTGTTCGAATAACAGTTCTTTCATTGTCGACCACATGAAGTCTCCACTTTTTAATGCGGTGGCTGCCGTCTCCGAAACTTCGCGTGAACTAATCGCATCGATCAAAGTGAAGATCGGAACATCAGAAGGATCACGACTTTCTCCTGGTTGACCAGAATCTGTCTTGAACTTCTTTACTTGATTCCATAACTGGTCATCGGAACAAAAAATGCTGATGGTGTTGTCGTAGCTCTTACTCATTTTTCGGTGGTCAAGGCCAGGAAGCGTTGCTGTTTCCTTCTCAATCAACGGTTCGGGTACCGTCAAGAGATCACCGTAAAGATTATTGAACTTAATAGCAATATCGCGTGCAATTTCGACATGTTGTTTTTGATCTTGACCAACAGGAACAACATTGGCGCTGTACATAATGATGTCGGCAGCCATGAGAATGGGATAACTAAATACACCCATGTTCACATTGGCATCAACATCCTTCTCGCCTGCTTGCGTAGCTGCATCCACGGCAGCTTTATATGCATGGGCTCGATTCATTAAACCCTTAGGTGTGAGACAATGGAAAATCCACGACAACTCAAAGTCTTCCGTGATATCGCTTTGGCGGTAGAAAGTTGACTCATCAGGATCAAGACCAAGCGCCAACCATGTTGCTGCAACATCAAAGGTATATTGACGGAGTGTGTCGGCATCACTTACCGAAGTTAGTGCGTGTGCATCGGCAATAAAATAGTTGGTGTCATACGTTTTGGCGAGTTCCAGTGCAGGCGCGATCGCGCCAATAATGTTTCCGAGATGCGGAGAACCCGTGGGCTTGATACCCGTGAGTGCTTTTTTACGAGATGCCATGAGCAAACCAGGTTAGTTCGTCATTCAGAGTCGACTCACGTCATTCTGAGTGAAACGAAGAATCTCCGCGCAGCGGACGCAATTTCCCGCTGCGCGGAGATTCCTCGGCTGAAGCCTCGGAATGACATATGCGTAGATCCTTCGGACTAAAGCCCTCTGGATGACATGTGAAAAGGCTCTGGATGACTGGAGGAACCTTAGTGTGTCTCTGGTTTTTTGCTCATGGATGCGAGGATTTCCTCAACAGTAAATTGAGACCGAGCCACAATAGGTCGATTGGGAAAATACTTTTCTACAACATCGAGACATTCGTCTACTGTTGTGAACTCACATAACCTAATCAGCAGTTCAATGTCGGGCTCATCGCGATCTGGCCTACTTGACAAAATCTTCGTCGCTAACAGATACTGTGGAGACGGTGCCGAAACGGATAAAAATGTGCCATCAAAAATAACCACAGGATTTTCATCCTTAATGTGAGAGATGAATCCTTTAGCTGCATCATTCAACCAATCTTGCTCTATGTCATATTTTTTTGAGATCTTTTTTATCAATTCTCGTATTGGTTCTGTCGGTTGCCATATTCCGTCGATATCTTTTGTGGCCGGGCGAGCATCATATGCCACGACCATTGCCGTACCGCCTATAACAAACAAATCAGCCCGTGTATCAAGTTTTTCGAGTTCAACATTCAGTTCTTTAAATAATGTCAGTATTAGTTGTTTTGTTAGAGCCATAAATCATCCTTACCTATTGATCAAACTTTCTCTGTCAACATATACGCCACGGATCTTGAGCGACATAGGCGTATTTGCATATACCCATGGTTTGAGCGATTCAAAATCTGTTATCCACCAGCCGTGGTTTAAGTAATACTTCTTGTTAGTCACCCATGAACCTTCAACATCAATATCAGATTGATGCATGATCCATTCAACAACTCCAGCAATGAACGCGTCCCAGTTTCCAGATCCTGTTGATGGAGGCTCCAGCAAAAGAAGTCGAAGACGCTCAATTCTGGGTTTTCTTAAAGTTCGCGAAACAAAAAAGGCTGTTTTACGAATTATCCACGTCGTATCATTTTTTTCAATATCTTGATCATCTTGAATCGAACGTATAAGCCCAATTACATTTGTGCCATAATCTGGTTTTGCTTCAAGTGTGAGTCGAGCACCGGTTGCGTAAAGAAGCTCTTGAATTGTTTCGATGGTCGGATTAGTGTCACCTTTTTCAATTAAATGAACCGTGTTCGGAGAAACACCTGCTGCATTCGCCAACACACGAACTGACAGCCCCGCTTCTTCTCGGGCATTTCGTATCAACTCTGCTACTTCCATGCTGTAACTATATATAGTTACGGTTATTTTGTCAAGAATCACCCTCTGAAGTAAAGCTTTGCTGTTCAATTGTTTTCCTAATTACCCTTATTTTCCTTGACTTTTTCGCTCTTTTGTTGATATAATACGTACATATGTTCGATGTTAGCACAGCTCTTACTCAATGTGAGGAATCTCTACTCGAGATCGAAAAAACACTGTTAACACCAGGGTCTGTCCCCACCACGGAAGAGCTACAGTCCGTAATCGCCTATCGCCAACTCGTTGATTCAACAAGCGATCGGATCACCTCTCGCTACGCACAGTCGGATGAATGGGCCAACGATGGGTATCTTTCTGCAAAAACAGCAATTGTCCACGAAACGGGGCTGTCACGCCAGACTGTTGACTCCTCACTATCAAAGGGTTTTCTTCTCAACCACTACCCTGTTGTCGCTGAAGCGTTGCGCACGCGTTCCATCACAACTGACCATGTTGCTCGTCTTGTTCCGCTCACCTCCGATACTTATGTTGATTACTTCAATGATGAAGTTGGTCAGCTTATTGATGCCGCAAAAACGGTAGATGCAGAACGATTCTCTTATATTGTGCGCCATTGGAAGGGTATGGTCGATGCTGTTATTGATCAGCCGGCAGATGAATACCTTGCATTTCAGGAGCGCAAACTTTTTCTCCACGAACTTCCCAACGGCAACTGGTTTATCCATGGCGAAGTGGGTGCTACAGATGGAAAAGACGTCGACAACATGTTTAAAGACATCACAGGAAAACTCTGGCGTGATACTGAGTCTGAATCCCGATACGATTACACGCCTGCTCAGCAACGAGCAGATGCACTCGGATGTGTTGCCCGAGGTTACCTATCCTCAAATTACTCCGCTGTAACAACCCCCTCAGATGACGATAATTCTCCGTCCGAATTTAGTTTTACCGCTAATCCTTGCAGCAGTGTGGATATCGTCGTTGATGTTAACGATCTCAACCCGAAATCTACAACACGAGCTTTCCTTAAGAAATGTCTTACGTCACCATCGCCGATGATCAACACACACTCACAAGCTTTTGTGAAACAAATTTTGTGCGACTCCTACATCCAAATGCCTATAAAAAATCGCGACGGAACCTATGAACTCGGAAGAAAAGTACGCACCGCACCATTAAATATGAAAAAACAACTCATGCTTTCGCAGCCAACATGCTCGATCCCCGGATGCATTACGCCCTCAGCATGGTGCGACGCCCACCACATCCAACACTGGGCACATGGTGGAGTGACGTCGATTGACAATCTTGCACTTCTCTGCCGTCGACACCACACAATGCTGCATAATGACAAAACTTTTGCAGAAACAATATCGGAGTTAGGGTTGTTCCTGGTGCCAGGAGCGAAGCGACTAAGCAGCAGGTGCGGCCCTCCCCAAATCGACAACGATCTAAAACAGGATAAACCGCCGCCATTAGCCCGAAGCGGATAATCGGTTACGTCCGCTGCGCCAGAGATTCCCCGAGATCCTTCGGCTAAAGCCTCAGGACTCCCTTCGGTCGGCCCTCTCAGGATGGCGCGACTATTTCGTACATAATCTCGGCTTCAGCAAAACCCCACTTTTCGTAGAAGTCTCGGGCGTGCTTGTTTGCAGCCAATGCACCTACTCGCAATATCCCAGCACCGCGATCATTGGACCACTTCTTGAACTCATCAACCAGACACCTTCCAATCCCACTGCAGCGATACCCTTCATCGATGTAAAGCATTTCAATTTCTGACCCGAATTCAAGTGGTAAGTGCGCGTTTGGTTGCTGATTAGCGGGGAAGAGGG
>CALMUU010000135.1 GCA_937872965.1 uncultured Actinomycetes bacterium | reverse complement strand
CTCCACTCCAAATGTTCGATGATTGGACAAGTTTTCCCTCGCGTACTGCCCAATTGGAAGGTCCCGATTGGTTTCCGTTGTCTACCTTTTGCCAACCACTCATTTGACTATTGTCAAAATCGTCGCTTATTGTCAATGCTTTGGGGATAGAAGTTGTACCTTCAGGAGTCGCTGCTGATGCTGTGGGTGTGGTGGAATTGAAACTCGTGGATATGGCTAAGAGAACAATGGCTACACATGCAGCCAACAGGCCAATCCTATTAAGTTGGTTTTTATTTCGTGAATGAGATTGGTTCAATAATCCATTATCTTTTATCACAAATTCCGTCCCCACGTAATCTTTACCAGTTAACCTATCAAGTGAGAACTTCTTCGAGCAAGAATTGCAACGAAGAGCCACTTTATAGCTTGCGTCCCTGTTTCTGCGGGCCTTTTCTCGTTATCGAGCACATCGGCGCATAACGCGAAAACTTTAGACAAACTACATCATACCATGTGAAATAATGAAAATACAATGCCGTAATGCGCAAAAGTGAGCTTCGGTCGTACTTCAATATACGTGCGATCGTATTTGTACCCCCAAGGATAAATGATTGGAATCGCTTTGAAGAGTGGGTAAATGGGATGGGTGAGCTCGTAGAGTTATTAGATAATGCCAATATAGAGTCTCTTAATGCTGAAATATGACTTAGTTCCACTGCTCCAGTGGGGGATTTGAATCACTATTCTCAGAAGGATTCGAGGCAATGATTATGGTTTGTCTAAGTTGAATGCGTGAGTCGTGACATAAGCGCCAGTAATCACCTCTCTGTTGCCCGTGCATTCAAACCACTCGTCTTCGTCATCATAGTCATAGGAATCCTCTGTGCAACGGTAAGTCCAGCATCTGCTCATGCTGCGCTCGTCTCAACTAATCCTGCCAATGAATCTGTCCTTGATCAGTCTCCTCCCACCATTGACGTGACCTTTACGCAAGGAGCTCGGCTCTCGCAGGGGCATATCGAGCTTTTTGATAGTGAAGGCAAGCGCATCGTTGCGGCTTCAAACACCGATGCGCCGTCCAATGTCCTTCAAGTGCTACCCCCGAAGCTTAAGAAAGGGACATATCTCGTTACATGGAGCGTTGTATCGGGTGATTCCCATCCCATTCATGGCACATTTAGTTTTACGGTTAATGCCGCGCCTGAAAAGAACTTCACGACCAAGCCAGAAATCGCGAAGATTATTGATGGTCCACGAGATTTTCGTGAAGTTCAAGTCATTGCTACGACATTGCGTTTCCTGATCTTCGTCTCGATTGTTTTGGTAATCGCCCTTGTTGCCATGGGCACATATTTAAGCAAGAGGCCCTTCCCTCGTTCTCTCAACGTCATTAAATATCTAACGCTGATCGTTTTTTCTTTGGCGAGCTTTCTGGCGATTGGCGTTCAGGCTGTTTTAGTTGCGCCCTACTCGCTGTCGAAAGTTTTTGAATATTCACTTTGGAAAGAGGTACTATCAACAAGATTTGCTGTCGTGCAGCTTGGACGAATTGGATTATGTGCTGCGTTGTTTGTCTCGTGGAGATATTTCAAAGAGCGACTCCAAAAAATATGCCTCATCGTATTAGCCATTACCGTGGCTATAACACCAGCACTGATCGGTCATGCTTCTGATGGCAAGTATGTTCTAGTGGCATTTGTAAATGATGTTCTACATGTCTTCGCTGCGAGCACGTGGCTCGGTTGTCTCCTTCTTTTGCCTTTCATGCTTCGAAACTATGAAGAGTGTCTCCCTATATTGAAACGTTTCAGCCGTCTCGCCCCAGCATGTGCAATCGTCATTGCACTCACGGGAGTATTTGCGTGGTGGAGACAAATAGGTTCATATAACATCAGTACAGCAACGTGGTTTGGACAACTGATCAACATCAAGATTTTGCTTTTTACCGCAACTCTTGCAATGGCTTGGTTCTCACGTCAGTATTCAAAGAAACTTCTCTATGGTGGTGATCAGAAAGAAAGTAAATCGAAACTGATACGACTAATGTATATCGAATCTGCACTTTTGTGTGTTGCTATTGCGCTCAGTTCTATTGCCGTGAATGCAATACCTGGACGCATTGCCTACAGTGCACCCGTCATAAGGAAACTTTCTGCCCAAAGTGTGAATATTGAAATCACGGTTGAGCCTGCAAAAGCTGGTCCAGTCATTATCCATGTTTTCGTGTATGAAAAAAATGGTTTACCGAAACAAATCGAAGATACCAATCTTGCCAAGTCATCTATTAGAGCAATTTGGACAAATTTAGAAGGCAAATTTAAACCTATCAATGTTCCGATGCGTTTCGAAGGACTCAATCATTTCTCGTCCGCAGGGGCTACAATCCCTGCGCCCGGAAAGTGGACGTTCTCGGTTGAAATCGATGTGGACAGGTCCACAAAAACAAAGGCCGAAACAACGATTAATTTCCGTTAGGTGAGAACCAATCTCACTATGATGCGATTTATCATGGTGCAGGCTATATTTATTTAATGGTCGAGCAACACAATCATTCACACACTGTCTCGCCTGATGCTGCTTTAACGGCAAACGCGAATGCGGTTAATAAGAGGCGGGAAAAGCGACTAGCTATTTCGTTAGTACTCAATCTCGCTATTGTTTTACTCCAGGCTGTCTTTGGTTTTATTGCCCATTCAATTGGATTGATCGCTGACGCTGGACATAACCTCACAGACGTGGGCGCGATTGCGCTATCACTTTTTGCAGTTCGACTTCTCAGACGCGCACCGACTCGTGATCGGTCTTATGGATTTCATAGAGCCGGAGTGCTTGCAGCTCAAGCGAATGCAGCGACAATGCTTCTCGTCACGGGGTTTATCGGCTATGAAGCTATTCGGCGTTTGTTCGAACCCGAAGCCGTCAATGGTGGACTCGTTGTTATCGTCGCATCGATTGGTGCTCTCATTAACTTTGGTTGCGCGCTTGCTCTGCGCGAAGGTCACGCAGGACATGAGCATGGATCGTCGAGTCGTAGCGAAGACATCAATATTCGTTCTGCGACCCTTCACTTGCTTGGAGATGGAGCAGCTTCACTTGGTGTTGTAATTGCTGGGCTGGTAATCATGTTGAGCGGTGGATGGTATTGGCTCGACCCTGCAATATCGCTTTTGATCGGACTGCTCATTGCTTTACAAGCATTCAAACTATTGAAGGAAGCCAACAGCGTTCTTCTCGAATCGACTCCGCCTGGGCTCGACACAGATGCTTTGATGGCCGCAGTCACAGAACTCAAGACGGTTGAAGCAATACATGACCTCCATGTATGGAGCTTATCTAGCGAGATGCGCGCTCTTTCGGCACATGTTGTATTGAGTGGACACCCTACTCTTGAAGAAGCGCAATTAGTAGGCAATAGTATTAAAGATATTCTCGTCAAAAAGTTCGCTGTTTCACACGCGACACTAGAACTCGAATGTGAATCGTGTGTAGAAGAGGGTGACGTGACTTGCTTGGTTGCAGAATGAACGCAGGCGGAAAGGGTGACCAATTTGAAGATGCCGCTAAGTAAACGAACATACTTAATAATTGTTATTCTTGCCGCCACCATAATGCTTGTCGTTCCGATGATATATGTTGGATACCAGTATTTGGCATCTCCGCAAGTTATTCGCGAACCTCAGCAAGAGCATTACCATTTCCGAATTCAAATATTGATCGATGGAAAAGCTGAAGACTTCGGCTCAAAGAAATATCAGACCGGATATAAAAAGGACCTATGTAATGCCAATCTCACAGAACAACCAATCCATTTTCACGACAATCTAGACCAGTTCAATCACATCCATTGGGAAGGAATGACCGGTGGCATGGTGATGAAGTATTTTGGATGGAATTATATCGGCGGAATCAAAAACGCGCTCGGTTACAAATTTACGAGTCTCACGAATCGACAGAGAGTTACAATTCATGGAAACTATCTGCCCGACGTTCCCGAGGGCGCAGCGTTTTATATCTACACGGGAGACGAAAACGGATACAAGAAGCGTAGTTTTGAAGATTGGAGAGACCGAGACCTCGAAAAGTTCTTCGGGAAAACAAGCAATTTTCCTGCCCACAAACTCAATAAATCCAGTGAGAATGCGAGCGGGAATTTTTTCATCTCCCGCGCAGACGCCCACGAAAGTGATGACCATTCGACTACATCAGAAGATGAAACTGAGCAGGAGAAACTTACGCGCATAAACAATTTGTTGGGAAATGTTGTAATATTCGTTCAAAATGAATCCCCGACAAAAGCAGAGATTGAAGCTAGGTTTAATGATCTTGAGCCACTCAGAGATAGCACCTGTGGCGGGTAGCCAGGAAAGAAAATGAATAAGAAAATCGTAAAGAAGAATGAAAGCAAAACTTTCACGATTGTGATTGCAGTGGTCGTCGTGTTTTTTTTGGGACTTGTTATTTTATCAATTCAAGATAAGAACGAGGGTGAAAAAGAACGATCTGCCGTAGCTGAGGAAGGTTCTAGTAACTATTACGGAAAGTCCGATAGTCCTGTAACCTTGACAGAGTTTGTCGATTTCCAATGCGAAGCTTGTTACGCGTATTACCCCATTGTGAAAGAATTAAAGGAGAAATATAAAGACAGGGTTAGATTCCAAATTCGAAACTTTCCTATTTCTTCTTCACATCAATTTGCAACACAGGCAGCTCATAGTGCTGAGGCAGCCGGTCGACAAGGTAGATTCTTTGAAATGCATGACAAAATTTTCGAAGGTCAAAAGATATGGGAGCGATCAGCAGATCCTACAAGTTATTTCGAAAGTTACGCCCAAGACATTGGTTTAGACATGGACCAATTCAGGGCCGATGTCGATAGCGCAGATGTGGCACAGGTTGTCAATAAAGACTTGCAAGATGTTCAAGATTTGGGTGGTACGGGAACGCCGACATTTGTACTGAACGGTGTAAGGATAGATTCACCACCACAAACCATTGATGATTTTTCTAAAATTCTCGATGATGCATTGGCGCAAGCAGGATAGAATTCTTGCTTTTACATGTCTAACTCTATATCTAATAGCTCCTCTGGATCACTGCGCAAACTAGCACTTTGGCTTGCTTATGCAACCGTTACATGGAATGTTATTGAATGTATTGTTGCAGTTTCGGCGGGCGCTATCGCTTCTTCGAAAGCACTTGTGGGGTTTGGGCTTGATTCAGCTGTGGAGGTGCTTTCTGCTCTGGTGATCGTATGGCAATTGCGAGGTGAGTTGACGGAAGAGCGAGAAAAACGTGCTCTGAGACTTATTGCCATCAGTTTCTTTGTTCTTGCATTTTATGTTTTCGTATCTTCAGTCATCGGTTTAGTGAGTCAGTCTGAAGCGGAAACATCGCTCGTCGGAATGGCTCTTGCTGTAGCTTCACTTATTGTTATGCCTGTTCTTGCTTTCTTTAAGAGAAGAACCGGTAAAGCTATGTCCAGCACCACTGTCGTTGCTGATTCAAAGCAAACAATGTTGTGTATTTATCTGTCTGTCATTCTCTTGGTCGGTCTTGTTCTCGATGCAACACTCGGATGGTGGTGGGCAGATCCAATTGCTGCAATTGGTATAGCCGTACTTGCTGCAAACGAAGGTCGAGAAGCCTGGATGGGAGACGACGATTAATGTGATTTACTTCAGTAGAAACTGACAAAGCACTCAAATTGTCGCTTTCGCATTAATGATAGATGCATCTAAACTGGTAATGGAATACAAACTTTTCATTTCCTGAAAAGATTACACATGTGAGGTTGGCAAAGACATGGAGGACGACACTCTCGAGATTGTTTACGACGTATCCCCAAAAACAAAAACCATGTTGATTTTGCAAGCCAGTGATGAGCCTGAAATTTGCGAAGTTGATCTGATCGAGAAAGTCGCAGATTTATACGACTTACACGTGGAGATCCGGAATATTGCTGATAAATATACGAAGGCTGATTTTGCGAAAGTCAACGCAACTGGGTGGGACGTTGTCTATATATGCGGTCACGGCAATAGGTTCGGTGTTGGGAAAAGCAATAAGGTCGTTATCGGTTGGAGACAACTATCACAACTCATATGTATGGAGTTGGCCAATGACTCGTGGTTTTTCTTAGGGTGTTGTCGAAGCGGACTTACTTCAGTGGCATACGAAATGTTCGCAGGTTGTGGAAATTTTTCTTATGTATTCGGTCCTGTCTGGAAAGCTTCAGCGGGGCAACTTGCCTGTGCGTTCCATACACTGATGCATAATTTTCGTGACGAAGACTTAGAACCTAGTCGTGCAGCGATTCGCGCGAGTGAGGCTATTAATTTAGAAATTCGCTCATATGATAGGGAAGAGATAATTTTCTCAGACAGTTTTTTACGTTGGGCTGAAGAGAATGGTGTTGACATTAACTTCCACTACGAAGAGCCGTTGCGCGAGGAAGACTTGGATGATGCATCCGTATGATAAAAGCGCGTATACCTAGGAAATTCGAGTATCTATTTGGGGGTCTAAGACCTAAACTTGCCTGTTATGCAGGAAGAATCTGAACAACTCGTAACGAAGGCATTTGAATTACTCAAACATGACGATGGGAATCTCTATGAGCACGAGATGCTTATTATCTTGCCGGCTATTAATCAAGCGGTTGCCCAGATAGAAGGAATACAGATTCTTGTAGATGGATCTAATTTCATTGGTGCGGTTTCTCTGCTGAGGAGTTTGCTTGAGACAACCATGGTTTTCGTATATGAATGCACAGCAGAGCGCAAAGAGGATCACTACAAGCAATTCCTTGAGAATGATCGACTCATGCGTTGGAGTAAAAGCGACAAAAAATGGGTTCAAGTAAAAGATTTTCATTTGATTGCCAATTTTGAATCTCAAACAGGTTGGGAAATTGAATCTCTCTATAACAGTTGCTGTGAAATCATCCATTTTTCCACGCGACACATGAACCTTATTACGACACCTGATGAGTCGGAAGAAGGGTTCGTTGAGATTTCGCTTGGATTTCCTCACAAGGACGTTCGTCAAAGGTATTATCAAGAAATAATCGATTCCTCTAAAATATGTCAAGCATGGATTATGCGGTATTTGAGAGCACTTATCGAGCGGAAAGCAGCAAAGGACAATGCGAAGAAGGATGAAAATTGAAGACCGATACAAACCGAGAATTTATTGCCGATAAAGAACGCGAATATCAACTGTATTTGATTTGGCGATCCATCCCTCGGACACTGCCAGAACATTTGTTTGAAGGTATTACTGACGACACCCTCTTAGAACTTATATCCTGTAAAACACAAGGTGAGCTGGCAACATATCTCGATGTACGTCCAACAACCATTTCAGAATGGAAGAAGCACGAACCACCGACACAGTTCCGTGAACTTGATTGGCGTTATTGGGCAAGACAAATCACTCCTAGGATCGTAGGAAAATTTGCAGAGAGGCTAGAAACGGATACAGATCCAGCATCGTTTAATGCCTGGATGAGATATGTTGAGCAGGCGGAGGAGAAGACGAGTGTCCGTGGTGAATTTAATATAATCCCACAGCCACTCGCTCCTGTACGCGCAGAAGACCTTATAGGTCAAACTGGCTAGTCCTAACCAAGGTTTATTTTCCTTGTTCGTTGATGACTCTGGTCGTCGTGTAACCACGTTTAGCCATTGCCTCATCAAATGTTTTACCCATTTGCATTAGATCGGCAATCCAACCAAACAAAAAGAAATTGCAGGTGAATGTTCTTGCTAACGCGGTTTGTCCTAGATACCATCGGTTGAAGGGGAAGATGCTGAACGCGGTCAGAATCATGTACGTTTTTTTGCTTTTCATGGTGTTTCCTTTGCTGTGAATGTGCAATCTCGGAAACTGGCCCATAATTACTAAAGGACAGCCACGAGATTGTCTAGATCCCCAGCAGCATGATTAATGCCCACTGTTGTGGCTGCCCATTACTGGGCTTAATCAATTGCTGAGTACATAGCGTCGCTATGAACCTGGGAATCTAGACATGGCTAGTTTACAAGGGTTTATTGGCGAGATAGTAATTTGAACACAACAGTATAAATTGATATGCTGAGTTAATGGATCTCGATGAGGATGCAAGACCAGATGATCAAATCTATAAAGCAAGTGATGTCAAAGCGATCTGTGGTCTTTCTTATCGCCAATTAAACGATTGGGAATATAGGGGTGTGCTACCAGAGTACGTAGACCGTGGTGAAGGATGGCGGAAATACACTTTGTACGAGGTATTTGTTATCACCGTATTAGCCGAGTTGAAGAAGCAGTTCAACACACCTACGAAAAAGCTCAAATTCATAAAAGATCAACTCGTCCGAAAAGGGCAGGGGCGTTTAAACGCACTTATGTTTTTTGTAATTCTCGGTACGAGCCAATGGTTGCTTACAGACTTCGAAGAAGTATTTGTTCTTCAATCTGAGATTGAAATTAAAGACATGTTTCAGCAGGGGGATTTCACCACAGAAGATCATGCTGCATACGTACTTTTAAACATCACTCCACTGATTCAAAAGGTTGGAAGTCTCAGCATTGAGGAAGAATTACCTTTTGATGGTGCGCTCTTTAAAGCATTTCAAGCTAGAAGTGAAGAAGAAAACGAAGTTCTTAAACACGTTAGAAATGACGAGATTACAAAAATTGAAATATTAAAACCTGATGGAACTGTCGATACTATAAAAGCCACACAGAAGAAGAGCATTAATTCAGTACTTGAGGAACTTGATTTTGTGAGGGAACTTATTCCGCAATATTCGTTTCAAACAATCACGATTTCAATTCATGATGGAATCGTCGCAAGAGTTGAACAAGCAACGACAGAAAAGATCAAAAAAACAAAAGCTAAATAGCTAATTGGGCTAACCAACTAGCGGATTAGCAACAACAGAAAAACTTAACCGAAGCTACTGTACGAACCAGCGTGACGGTCTGACAAAGCGCATTTATGCGTGAAGAAAGACACGCCATGTTGGATGTACAAAAGTGCCGGGAGATACTCGGAGCAGATGAAGAAGTAAGTGATGAAGAAATCAAAGAGTGCGAACGAAGATTGCGCGCGATCGCGACAGTAATACTCGAAGCTGAAATGGAGAATCAGTGAAAAAGACAGTGGGTTATGCTCGTGTGAGCACAGCAGAACAGGCAAAAGGTTATTCATTAGATAACCAAGTGAGTGCTATATCGGATTATTGCGGCTACAACGAACTCAATCTTGCAAGGATGTTCAGAGAAGAAGGTCGCTCTGGTAAAGAAACTACTAAGCGAGATCAACTCTTAGCGATGATTGATTATTGTCTTGATAAGTCAAACGGAATTAAGTGTGTAGTTATCTACCATCCAAATCGCTTCGCTAGAAATGTGATGGATCATCTGATGATGCAAGACTTACTGGAAAAGAATGGTATCGAACTTCAATTTGTGATGGTTAAAAACGACGGGTCATCGTCTGGAAAAATGAACGTCAACCTTTTCGCTGTACTAGCTCAATATGAAAATGATCAAAAATCTGAAGTAGTTGTCGCTGCTATCAAAAAAGGTCTTGAAATGGGTCGTTGGATGGGTAAAGCGCCGCTCGGCTATCTAAGAAATCAAGTTTCAAAAACACCTTCATTGATTATTGACGAAGAAAAAGCAGGATGTATTCGATACATCTTTGATCAAGTTGACTTGGGGGTAAGAACCAAGGCTGACATTTTGCGCGATGTTACGCGTATGGGTTTGATGACACTAAAAGGTAAACCACTTACGAACCAAGCCATAGACAAAATGTTGTGCAATCCAATATATTGTGGGATGGTTTATTCAAAGAAAAACAATTTTCTCGGAACAGGTGATTTCGAGCCGATAGTTTCAAAAGAACAGTTTGATCGTATCAATGCTAGGCCAGGAAAATTAGCTGGCATCAAACATACAGGTAGAGATGCCGAGTTCCCTCTTAGACGATTCGTGATCTGTGGAAAATGTCTAGTGACTCTGACTGGAAGTGAACCTAGAGGACGTCGTAAAAGGTATAAGTATTACAGCTGTAAAAACAAGAATTGCAGCATGGGAAGTATTCCGCTGATTGATCTTGAACTTCTATATCTTGATGAACTCGAAAAACTCTCGGCAAAGCCTGCGGCATTAGACCTCTTAGAGGCCATTATGAGAGATGTTTGGAAAGCGAAAAGGGTTGATGCTGAGAGGAATCAGAAAGCAAGAAAGCAGAAATTACAAGTCCTTGAGGATAAAAAGGAGTCCTTGAATGAGCTATTCATTTATAAGAAACATATACCTGTAGAAACCTATAACAAAGAACTTCAAAAAATAGATGATGAGACGAAACTGCTTGAGTCCGAAATTACGCATGAAGCTGTTCAGGAAGAAAAGTTAATTGAAGTAATTACAAAGGCAAAATCGTATTTCACGAACCTTCCATATTGTTGGAATCGCTTACAAAGTCCTGTTAGGAAGCAGTTTCAGAAGTTGATACACCCAGATGGATTGATATTAAAAGAGGGAAAACTTGGAACACCTAGAAAGTCCTGGTTGTTCATTGATTTTGTAGACTTAAAAGCCCAAAGTAATACTTGCGCACCCCCAACGGGATTTGAACCCGTGTTACCGCCGTGAAAGGGCGGCGTCCTAGGC
>CALMUU010000134.1 GCA_937872965.1 uncultured Actinomycetes bacterium | reverse complement strand
AAAAAAAACTAAATTTGAGGCATGGAAAAAAAATTAGACAACAAAGATGGCTTTGATCTAAAGTCGTTTGAATCAGAGGCGATATTAGGACTTCAATCCGGCAAGCCCTTATTAGGAAGTGGCGGGATACTAAATTCTTTCATTAAGCACTTAGTAGAGGCATCACTGGAAGGCGAGTTGGATTATCATTTGTCTGAGCAGAAGTTAGAAGGGTTAGAGAACAAGCGCAACGGTCGGGGTCGTTCCAAGCGCGTTCGAACGCAATTGGGAGAGGTGGAGATATCGACCAGTCGCGACCGGCGAGGAGATTTCGATCCAGTGACAGTTGGGAAGTGGGAAAGGGAGGTTGGTTCGGGCTTTGAGGAGCAGATACTGGAGCTGTATGCGATGGGCAATAGCGTAGAGGACATTAGTTTGCATATTTCTCGGATGTACGGTGCTCGTTTAAGTACCGGCGCAATCAGTGCGGTGACGAACCGTGTATGGGAAGAAGTTCATAAGTGGCAGACTCGCCCTTTGGACAACACGTATGTGTTGGTGTACCTGGACGCGATACACTATAAGGTTCGAGACGAAGGTCATGTGG
Source organism: uncultured Actinomycetes bacterium (assembly GCA_937872965.1). Taxonomy (GTDB): domain Bacteria; phylum Actinomycetota; class Acidimicrobiia; order IMCC26256; family JAGPDB01; genus JAGPDB01. Next base: position 751 of record CALMUU010000134.1, on the reverse strand, counting down.
TGACCAAGGCGATGTACACCTTGTATGGAGTGGGGGTAGACGGCTATAGGGATATTTTGTCGTTGCACATTGGTTCGAGTGAGAGCGCACGTCAGTGGGCATTATACGTAGAGGATCTGAAACGGCGTGGGGTGGAGGATGTTTTCTTTTTTGCTGTGGATGGTCTGTCTGGTCTTGTGGATGGCGTACAGCGGGTGTTTCCTAATTCTGTGGTTCAGCGATGCATTGTACACATGATACGGACGAGCTTGTTAGGGGTGAGCGATAAAGACCGCAGTGAGGTTGTACAAGACCTTCGAGGGGTGTATAGTGCGGCAGACGAGCAGGGGGCACTGTCGGCATTAGAATTGTTCTGTTCCAAGTGGGACAAGAAATACAGTTACATTGGCAAGAAATGGCGGGAAAACTGGCTAGAATTGACAGCCTTCATGGGCTATGGCTCAGCAGTGCGAAAAATGATATATACGACGAACGCCGTTGAGAACGTTCACCGTCAGATGCGCAAGGTAACAAAGACAAAGGGGGCATGGTGTACTGAAAAATCACTATTCAAGCAAATATACATGAGCCTGATGAGAAAAAAGAAATCGTGGTCACAGCGGGTTGGTAGCTGGACGCAAGTAGAGAAAGAACTCATTGAATTGTATGGCGAAAGATACACCAAACATCGGAGCGGGTAAGCCGCACCGCCCCCTAAGTTGCCCTAGGGCAACTTAGGGGGCGGTGGGAATGGAACTTTTAATCTATTAAT
>CALMUU010000133.1 GCA_937872965.1 uncultured Actinomycetes bacterium | reverse complement strand
ATGCGTACCTCGGTTCTACAAGATAGCGATGGTCAAATCCAAGAGGCACACTCAATTTCTGCTGGTCTCGATTACCCAGGGGTGGGACCTGAACTTGCATACCTCAATAGTACGGGTCGCGCACAATACGTTTCTGCAACCGACGACGACGCGCTCTACGGTTTTGCTGCGTGTTCGCAGTTGGAAGGAATTATTCCAGCCCTTGAATCTGCGCATGCCATCGGTTGGTTGATTCGTCACGGCAAAGAAGTGTGCGCACCTGGTTCGACGGTTGTTGTCACGATGTCAGGCAGGGGAGACAAAGATGTCTATTCGATCAACGAGAATTTCTCTGATGTCGTGATGGATTACGTGAAAGAAATAATAACTCAACGAGAGAATGCATCACAGTGACGACACCAAAATCTCTTACTCAATTCACGTCTGATCGAAAAGCCTCCAACAAAAAAACGTTGGTAACTTATATCACTGCTGGTTTGCCAGGATGGCTGGAGGCCGTGCATGCTTGTTACGAGAATGGCGCAGATATTGTCGAGATTGGTTTACCTTTTAGTGACCCGATTATGGATGGTCCTGTTATTGCCCATGCATCAGCCCTTGCGCTCAAAGAAGGCGCACACACGTTGGACCTTCTTGAAACGATCAGCCAAGAAACATTTGCAGGACCATGTGCGGTGATGACCTACACAAATGTTCTCTATGTTCATGGTGTGAAAGAAATTGTCACAGCACTTTCGGATGCGAACATCACAGGTCTTATTTTGCCTGACCTGACGTTCGAGCAGTCAAATCTTTTTTCTGATGCGCTTATTGATTCTGATATCTCGCTGATCCAATTGGTTTCGTCTACAACAAACGCACGTCGTCGTGCAGACATCATGAAAAGCTGCGAAGGCTTTCTTTACTGTGTCGCCATCAAAGGAATCACGGGTCAAAATATTGATCTTGCAAGCATTTTTACTAATTTCATCGGAGATATTCAACGTGAAAGTCCGGTGCCTACCTATTGTGGTGTGGGCGTTCGAACTCCATCCGATGCTGCAGCCCTCAGTAGTTTGAGTGATGGTGTGATAGTCGGAACATCTTTGGTAGAAAAAATGATCGATCAACCACATGGAGCTAAAGATGTGGCAGCATTGGTGCGAGACATTCGCGATGCAATAGACGCGAAGTAAAGAAGGAAAATATTGTGGTTCGAGCTGGATCTATCAAACATGTAACAATGCGAGAACGCATTATCAAAGGTGTGTGCATCCTCATCGTGGTTGCACTCTTTGCTGGTCTCGGCGTGGGAATATTCGGCGCACTAAATTCAGAAGATGCCACGTCCACATCCACGCCCGCCACAAGCACATCTTTGCCCGCGGCTATGAAAGAGCTTGTCGACGCTCGTCCTTATGCGGTTTCGCAACCTGAGAAGGTGCCTACAGGTTATGTGCGTACGCATGTAGAGCTCGTAGCTGCAACAAGGGCGCGTTCTGGGTGTGAGGAAATTCTGCAGAATTACCAGCGCACAGCTGAAGACGATATTGGATATATAGATATCTACTCGTATGCAGCGACCTGCGCATTTCCTCGCCCCGATGATGCAGAGACTTATACGGTAGGGGATTATGCGGGCTGGATTTCAGAATCCGACACTAATACAAGTGTGCTTTTTGAGTTGACTGTTAACCAGGCGACTGTTCGAATAGAAACAGATCTGACGGCCGATCAGATGAAACCTATTTTGGCTAAGTTTGTTCCTTTTAAGGCAGCGCC
>CALMUU010000132.1 GCA_937872965.1 uncultured Actinomycetes bacterium | reverse complement strand
TACTTTCGTAAAAAGCTAAGTCTCACTTTTATATTTCACGGAGGAAATATCGATGTCTTCGTCGACAGTTACAAAAACTCGTAAACCCAATAACAATGGCGTTCGCTTCAGAACGCCATTGTTATTGAAGGAATAGCTGTTGATCGTGAAGGAAACTACACAGTCGATTGGCAAAAGCTAGGTCTTCTGCGTGAGCTAACAGATGACGAACTTCTGTGTCTCAAGATTTACGAACTTTATAGACGACAAAATGGCGATTTTCCTCGCTCAGAATTAAAACATTCACTACTCAACCGAGAAAGTCTGCGCCTGGGGAGAGATACTCCCCTTAAACGCGACGATATTGAAGGCTTCTGTTTCGCTCACTTATTTCCATACAATAAGCACATTCCTTTCAGTACTGCTGTTCGTCGTTTCTTGGCAGATTCCACATGGCGCCATGAAAAAGAAGAATGCGATATAGCGCTTACGTGGTTCACTGATTATCTTACAAAAAAATCCCCAGACGAAACGCGGGTTATTCCTACTTCAGGAGAGATCGATCAAGCTGCTGCATCAGGCTTGATCGTTCCTGGTCTTGTTTCACCCGTTCCAACAGCGGATACAATGATGAGGTGATTCGGTATATCGAAGTGGCCTGACGTTTTTTTTCAGAAATTAAGCGCCACTCCGCAAGAGCTCAGTCGAAAACATGTCTGGCGTCTTGACATTGATGAACTTGTCGTAGACTATAAACTTGCTTTTGCTCACTTCTATCCTGACTATAAGGATGGTGACCAGTCTTTTGTTACCTTTAAACAGTTAGATGAATATGGGAAAAAGGAAAAAGGACTTGGGTCAAATAGATACAAGACAGTTTTAAAGCGGGAATCAGACACACAAGACCGTAACGTCACGCTTAATGATGTGCGTAGGCTCGCCGGCTTACCTGAAGATCCTCGTATTGAAGAGCGTAACCCCCGTACTCGTCTCGGCAAAAACTGGGATAAATCGTCAATATATCAAGCATATATTGTTGCGTGGAATTTCATTGGAGCAGATCAGGAACCGCCTTCTCCTCGTGTGCTTATGGGCATGGTGTCTAAACAAACTGATTTAATTAATGAAGGTCACTTCACAGTTGTTGCAACAGAAGGAATAACACGCAGTCCGTACGCTAAAAGAAGTGTTGCTAATGTGCCGAGTAAGGAAATTGTGTTAAATGCAGATGCTGCTGAACTAGCCGGGGTGCCGTCAACGCTTATGCCGAGCAATCAAGTCATAATTAATTATTTTGGCAACATGGCTAGTTTTTTGTATTTCGTGGAAAAAACTAGCGGACGCGATGCCACGGTTACCGACGGTGTCCGGAATGCACATATGGCTGTTCCTGTCATCCAGAAACTGAAAAAAGATAATGGGGGAGAACTTCCTTCTGTCGAAGTGATCGAGAACACTCTCGAGAAAATTCATCCGTGTATAGCGCAAGTGATTCGAATAAAATTTGGTTTACCCACTCCTCAGCGCGTCGAACATGAAGCTCCGCGCTTGGAACTTACGGGTCAACGATAGCGGACTAACGCCCTGGTGTTGCTCTACTAAAAGCTCTGTTGACTGCGCGGTCGGCAGCTGTTTGTGTTTGGGTGGCAAGGTCGGGATTTTCTAAAAGTGCACTCAAGGAGATTTCGGGAGGTCTGTTAACTTGCACCTCATTTGGTGTGAGATGATCTGTATAAATTCCCACGCCTTCGTCTGTTAATTCTTCTGCTCGATCTTGATCGTTCACAGTGTGCGCATAGACAATAACCCCAATTCGTTGTAATGATTCAACAAGATCATCTGAATATCTCTGGTTAAGGCTGTTGTTTTCCGCCATACTTAACGCGGGGTTGTATTCTCCAGCGCGAATCATGACAGAAGGAATATGATTTCGGATAACGAAATCGAGTATCTGATCATCTGTCATTGCGGAAGCGTTCGTATATTGTGTTCTGTAGACAGCGAGCATGGGCTGCACATTCGGATTAGTTGCCCTCATGGCATCTAACTCTTCTTGCGTGCCTACGTGAGGGATGAGTCGATCTAAAACAGAGAGGTCTCCGGCTGCTGCATCAAAAAAAGCTTTGTATGTCTCTGCTAAGTTCCACTTTCCATCGCCAATAATTGTGATATCGGGATACTCCCGTAAAAGGCTGATAATGTCTTGCGCAAACATAACGTTGTATGTTTCCTTGTATCTGATGCCCTGAACGTCTTGCAGTGTTGCCGTGTGAAATTGCCCAGGGGCCAGGCCGTATTGTTCTTCCAATCCATCGTGTGCAACTAATACTGTTCCATCGGATAAATGAAGGAAATCAAACTCGAAGACGCGGAATCCTTCATTGTAACTCTGGATAAAAGCATCGATTGTGTTTGTGTATTTTTTTCTAACAATCGTATCGCCTCCCGCATGCGCCACGAGCGGTATGGGAACATGCTCAACAGCTGTGCTCACGTGAGTATCTGGTGGCTGTGCGTTTTGAGGATCTGGGGTAGTGCCTACATTTGCTTGATCGATTGGATTGCTGAAGGGGCGGTTAGGTTGATTCGCGCAGGCGTCCGCAATAAAAAATAGAGGAGGCAAAGCTATAGATGCCAATATCGTTAGTTTTTTCATTTCAGGCCAGTTCCTTACTGCGTATATGCACTAACGCTTCGATGTTGTCCTATTAATTTACCTTATAAGTACACTAATGGGCAATTGCGACAAAATGCCAGCCATATAACTTGATTAATCCATCAAAGGATCGTAATCCTCGTCGGTAGTGTCAGTGACGCGTTTTCCATCGGAATCAGACTCGCCGTCTTCGCTAGCAAGTGTTTTCCAGCCTTCTTTGCCTTCTTCGACATCGGCAAGGGAAGCACCGGGTTTTTCCTCGAAAAGACCGTCGTCAAAGCCTTCTTTTAACTCGCGCGCCTCACGAAATCGTCGCGCTCTGCCTTTTCTGGCCACAATTCACCGCCTGGTGTAGGTACTTTCATTAATGCATGAACGATCTATTCTAGGGGATGCCTGGGTGGATATTGGGAATCCACCCAGGGCTTTTCTTGGCTCACATTTCCACAATCTATAGTTTGTTGACATGAATTGTGTTTTTGTCTAAACTTAATCACTATGAGTACTTGTTCCTCTTCCGTTTTCATGATGCCTATGTCCATGCTGTGCCCGAGGCTGGTTTCATAGCTCATACGTGACTGTTTGAGAAAACCCACCAGCTCTTCGGGCTGGTGGGTTTTTTTATGGCAATTTGTAGAACAAGGAATATTTAATGAGCAAAGTTGAACGGAAACTTATTGTAGTGGGATTTGGCCCCGCAGGGCTCGGTGCAATTCTGCACGCCTATCAGACCGGGAAATACACGAATATTGAAGTTATTGACCCTACTCAAACACCTGGGAGTGGGGGACTCGAGGGGGTAGATATACATTCCAACTCGCCCGGAAACGATTTTACTCAACCCTACGAAGAAGCGTTATTGCATTCCCGAGATGAAGAAGAACGGAATGTGTACCGTGAAATTCTCGAATCGCCAGAAGCAGCCGCACTTCAGGGCAAAACGTCGCCAGTGCCTCTTTCGCAAGCTGCAGATTTTCTCAAGCATGTAGCACGCACGTTTATTAATAAGGGTGTTGTTCTCCATGTGCAAGCACGCGCAACAGGCATTACTTTCACTGGCGACGAATATCGCGTTACGACCTCTCCACAAAGCAGCAATGGACCTACTCGAACAATCGAAGCTGATGACATTGTCTTTGCACTTGGCGCTAAAGAGAAGCTGTTGCCCAAAGTAAAAGAACGAGACCCTGAAATCACCTATACTTCACGCGAACTTCTTGCCAATACCCCGCGTTATCATGCCCTGTACGACCAACTTCTCCAAGCATCGCAACGCGCGGAAACTCCAGAGGTCTGGATTGTCGGCGGGCAACATAGCGCATACTCGCTAGCTGAAAGGTTCCTTCCTACGGGTGTGCATATCCATTTCTGTAAACGATCCCATACAAAGCCATTTTTTGGAAGTGTAGAGGTATCGTTAGATCATGGTTATGAACCGAGTGAAGATGAGATTTGTCCCGAGACAGAAAAGGTCAATCGTTGGGATGGTGTCCGAGGGCGAGCCTTAGATGTTTGGCACGCACAACAGCGAGGTGAAGTGAACTTACAAGATCACTACGACATCTCGCTTGAAGACATTCCCTCTCATGCAATTGTCATCCAGGCAACAGGTCATACTGCACTTGATATTCCTCTTGTGGATGACCAAGGAGCAGCCGTCAAATACGAAACGCGAGTTACTTCTGAAGGGTGTGTTTCATTTTGGGTAAATGGTGAACAGTTACCTGGCGCGTTTGCCGTTGGCTTGGGTCAACCCGGACCTGACGGCACCAATGTATATCCCCAACAAGCTGGACGAGCATTAGCTCTCATGCGGTAAAACGTTTTAGAAAGGAGAAAAATGACGACAACGTCAAACACATACACGCGAAGTGCAGGTGCGCCCTATCAAGAAATAGGGACCATTAAACCTGTACATGTTATTTTCGATCCTCATCATGATTTATTAAGTTATGTTGTGCCTGAATTGACTCCGGATGGTACATGTAGTGCGAGCAAAAAACTTGCCGATGCGCCATATGACCTTCGTGAGATTCTGGGCGTAACGAATAACGACGAAGAGGGCGCGATTGTTAAGCAAATACAGGCATTACATGATCTGCTTGAAGGAACGCAACAGCAGCTCAACGCAGATTGGTTAGGAATCTATCAAGTTGCAACGAACAAAGATGGTGTGCCTGTGCTTGTCAAACTTGCTTATCAAGGGCTTCCTAGTCGCGCTGAGTTTCCCCTTACTGAAGAATTTGCACACCTCAGCAACAACAGTACTGTGGGATTGACGGGTAAAGGCGTTGTTATTCAAGATATCAATGAACATGGAGGTGCGTATTACGTCTGCGATGCTCAAGTCGCCAGTGAAGCGTGTTTGCCTATTTACAATTCTGACTATACGCGCGTTATTGGCATTGTCGATGCGGAATCTTTTACGGTTAAGCATTTCAATAGCTATAATCTGGCACTTGTTGCGAAACTGTGCGAACAATTGAGCGCGTATTTGCCATTGAAGGGAACTATTGATTAAATCATCTCGTGTGCTGGCTTAACCACGACGTGAAGCTCTACCCAACGCTTAATATTGAGGATGCTCGATAAACGCCAAGAAGATTTAATCGATGC
>CALMUU010000131.1 GCA_937872965.1 uncultured Actinomycetes bacterium | reverse complement strand
CTTATGCCCGACATCTCAATCGTGCTGGACTGCGATGTTCTTCAAGCCGATGGTGGAACACGTACTGCTTCTATCTGCGGAAGTTATGTTGCACTCCATGATGCATTTACTCGTCTCGTTCAAGCGCAAGTGATTGGAACGAATCCTTTAACTGCCCAGTGCGCCGCACTTTCAGTGGGAATTGTCGACGCCATTCCTGTGACTGATCTTGACTATCCAGAAGATTCCAATGCGGAAGTTGATATGAACGTTGTGATGGCGGGGGACCGCCTTATTGAAGTCCAAGGCACAGCAGAAGGTATGGCATTTACAAAAAATGAACTCGATCAACTTATTGAACTCGCAAGTAACGGTATTGCAGAAATTATGGCACTCCAAACAGAAGTTCTTTCTGTCCCTCCCACGCCACGAGAAATAAAACTTCGCTCTCAGGACTAATTCAATGTCTCGCTTTCTTCTTGCAACACATAACCCGGACAAAGTTAAAGAAATCGAATCGATCTTTCGAGATGCCCTAGGTGACGACATTGAGTTTGTTGTCGGTATTGATCCTGGTGACGTAGAAGAAGACGGCGACACCATCGAAGAGAATTCGATGATTAAAGCGACTGCGTGGCTAGAAGTTAATCCTGATTGTGTAGTGCTGAGCGACGATACCGGATTCTTTGTTGAAGCGCTGGACGGTGCGCCCGGGATTTATGCAGCACGTTATGCAGGGGAAAACGCCACGTATGCTGATAACTGCAATAAAGTGATGCGCGAGCTCGGCGAATCGACCAACAGGCGCGCACACTTTTCGACGTGTGCAACAGCAGTGAGTTCGGATTCTCCTTCTATTGTTTCGATAGGAAGCATCGAAGGACTCGTCGTCAAGGAAGCTCGTGGTCTTGATGGGTTTGGATACGACCCGATTTTTATCCCTTCTGATGATGAAGACGGAGAAACATTTGCCCAAATGGGCATTAATGTAAAGAATATGATTTCGCATCGTGCTCGTGCATTTCGCGCATTGGCCATGGGAATCAAAGATGCGGGTTGGTAATCGTATATTGTGACGGCTCGAGAGTTCGGCGATACTGACTCACCCGCAAAATAATTCTAAAGTAGTCCTATGGCAATGCGTTATGACTGCAAGAACTTTGAATCTCGCACATATGCAACGGGTGAAGTGGTCCGTAGGTGTCGGATGGATTTAGCACCGAATGCCCCATGGGAATGTCCGCAAGATTGTTTGGCTTTTGAGAAACGATTGGTCGATGTTGGATGGGATTACGGGAGTCTTGCGCAACCTATCGTGACCCCCGTGGAAAAAGTAGAGGGCGCTCACCCCGATCATGTGGCCAATGTTCTCGATGAAGCAGAAGATATTGTTAATGCCATCACTCCTGAACTGTTGGCTGAGTTTCAAGCATTGGATGAATCGAATAAAAAAGGCCGCCGTAAGAAAAAAAGGAAAAAGAAATGACTTCCCAAGATTTCCCCATAAATACAGATGCTCTTTGGGTCAATGTCTCAAATCGTGAAGCCAAAGAAACCATTGCAAAAGAAATTGTTGGACGTGCAAGCGATGGTCAGACAATAGGTTTTGGGAGTGGGACAACTTCAATGGTGTGTGCGATTGAGTTTGGTAAGGCGGCCGCTGCAGGTTTACAAATTTCTGCTGTTGTTACTTCACTTGAACTCGAGTGGCTGTGTATGAAACTCGGCGTTGATGTTTTAGAAATTGGTGAAACGCCGATTGATTGGTGTTTTGATGGGGCCGACGAAGTAGATGCTCAAGGTAATTTACTCAAAGGGCGAGGAGGTGCAATGCATCGCGAACGACTTGTTTTTACCGCCGCTGCCCAACGTGTTGTGGTCGCAGATTCATCTAAAGATGTAGCGCTGCTTGGAGAAAAGTTTCCTGCCCCTGTGGAGATTGAACCTGTATTTGCTATCGATGCAATGGCTGCCTTGGGGTCAATGGGTTTTGATTCCGTTTCGTTGCGTACAGGTCAAGGTAAAGATGGTCCGGTAATCACAGAATCAGGAAACATCATTGCCGATGTTATCTATCGTGACGGTTTTACGAACGAAGTTGCAGAAAAGATTTCCAAAATCGAAGGGGTCGTCGATACTGGCTTGTTCATGGGTTTTGATTTTGAAAGATTGAGTTAAAATTTTCTCGCGTTGGGCTAAATTTTCCGCAATAGAGATGAAAATTTAGCCCAACGCA
>CALMUU010000130.1 GCA_937872965.1 uncultured Actinomycetes bacterium | reverse complement strand
ATCGAGAACTGTCACAAAATTTCCCTCTGTCTTGATTCCTTCAATTGCTTCAACCACCCCAGGAACTCTTTCGGGATATACAGTGGGATCTGTCGCCATCTCTCTGAAAATTATACGATCATTGGGTGTTAAAATGGGCATAACATAAAAGTCAGTTTGCGATACACCTGTTGATTGTCCTCTTTCACCAATTACTTCATTGTGCTCGACCACATATCCATAAGCACCGGTCGGCACTGTAAGGGTCGGAGGCAACACATCGCTGAGAAGTTGTTCGGGCTTGGGAACCAAAATGCCCACTGCTTCGAAATAGGGATTGTTTGCAGGTGAGTAACGCCAACGCGATCGTGGTGGAGCGTTATTTACTGCCACGCCACCATTAATCGTAACGCTGGTAAAATCGCTACACTCCATTTCCCAGATTGTTGGTTCAAGCGATCCATCTAATGGCGCAGCTTCTGTTGTCGATGTTGAATCAGGGACAACCGAGTTTTCATCTATCGATGACTGGTTGATCGTATCGTGGGAACAACTCGCCACAAGTAAAGCGAAGGGCACAATCGCGAGGTAAAGCGGTCTCGGTAATCTGGGCAATCTGATGTTCATGGAAAATCCTTTTCTGACATGAACCATATTACTGAAAAATATGCTTTTATGCCATTATGGTAGTATCAGGAATCACGAAAGCTGTGTGATCACGCTTTGCGGTCTCGCATACTCCACCAACCACGTATTGAGTTATTAGCCTCGACCAAATGACCCGTTTTTACAAATTTCTCAAATTCAGTATTCAGAATCGATTCCAACAACCGAAATATTTCTAGAACAAAAACCTGTCCCATTGAAAGAGGACCCAAATGAGAAAATCAATACGAGCGATCAAAAAGACCTCGCTCCTTGCAAAAATGACATTCGCAATATGTCTCATTGCAGTGAGCTCAAGCCTTATGAGCTTTGGTGCATTTTCAACGTTTACTGGGACGGCCGACACATCTGCCTCTAACCCTATAACGACCACTTGTACAATGACTCTTGCAGGAATTGGAACAAACGCGGCGAACAACCGACTCACCTTAGGTGCGTCAAACATTGTTCCCGGCGACACAATGCAACGAACAGTCAACGCAAAGAACTCAGGTTCCTCATGTTTGAACGCAACAACACCTATCCGTCTCACTAGTCGTGCAACGGGTTGCTTGGGAACATGTCAATCATCACTTTTGAACACCGACACAACCAACGGTCTACAAATGGCAATCGACAAATGCTCCGTTGCTTGGACAGAAGCCGGCGTCGCACCCGCATACACATACACATGTGGAGGCACAACCTCGTCAGTATTGACATCAGTCCCTGTCATCCAATCCGCTGTGACCCTTAACAACATTGTGGGAACCTCAGGAACAGACAACTTCCTCAGAGTTACGTTGTCTTTCCCAGTGGGCGCTGGAAACACCTTCCAAAACCTCACATCACAAATTGAGTACGAACTCGCATCACAACAACGCGCAGGAACTAACCAGTAACACTACCGGACTCCAATAAAGCATCTCTACCGGCAGATCATTCTGCCGGTAGAGTTGTATAAAGAAGAGATTCATCATGGTTAGCAGAAAAAATAACGTTCATAAAACCCAATCAACGTCCAAGGATACGGACACATCTGAAACTCCCTCACCTCCTTTCGTCCGCATTCTTAAATTTCTTGGCAATGGTATTTTCATAGCGGTCGTTCTTCTCTTCCTGGTCATTGCTCTGAGTCTCATCACAGGAAAATATCGAGCCGTTTCTATCTTGAGTGGATCAATGGCTCCTGAAATGCCAAAAAATTCATTGGCGATTGCAACTGAAAAAAATGTCGCTGATCTTAAGGTCGGCGATGTCATGATCTTTCAAGAACCAACCTCTGGAAAACAAATTATTGCTCACCGAATTATAGAAATAAGTGATGGCAAAAAGCCTCTCTTTAAGACAAAGGGGGATGCAAATTCCTCTCCCGACAAATGGAATTTTTTCATAACGGGAAACAGGGCATGGATCGTTGTTGAATCAATTCCTAAAGCGGGAAGCCTCTTTACTTTTTTTTCTGTCGGGTCACGTCGTGAAATCACGATCGTCATCGAACTTGCCGTCATGATCTTCGCGGGCATCCTGGTTGCGAGGGGTCAAAATAAAGCTAAAGCCTCTCGTCTAAAACAAGTTGTTTTTAAAAAGCGACAAAGTATACTTACAAAATCACTCTCGTCACGAGCGACTGTAGCTAGTGCTTTTTTCTTGGCGGTGGCAGTGCTCGTTCTTTATTCGGGGGCTTATGCTGCCTTTACGGCTTCCTCAACAACATCGACAAGTAACCCCGTCGTTGCAGCATCAAATGTTCAAAACGTAAGCTACATCGGTTGCTCGTGGACCACATCGCTCTCCACGCTTTCATTTAATTGGTCGCTAGCTGGTTCAGGTTCACAAAACAATACCCAACTCCAACGCGGAACTGTCACAGGTGGACCGTACGGCACGCAAACAAACTTTGCGAATCCCGCAACCATAGGAACAGACGCGCCCTCCCCTGTCGCTAATGAATGGTTCTATGCAATTCGTTCTACGCGCACAGGTACCAGTTGGACAAGTTCGAATACTTCAGAAATCCGCAGTGATCGCTGCCAATTTTCGATTGACGCCTACGCCGGTACTGGAACGGTTGGGGCAACAGGAGATACCGGTGCGGCAACGTCAGCCACACTGAACCTGCCCCGAGGCATTTCAACAGACAGTAGTGGAAATCTTTACATCGCCGATTTTACAAATAACAGAATCCGCAAGGTCACCAAAAGCACGGGAATTATTACCACCATCGCAGGAGGAGGAGCCACCGCCGGGTGCACCTTTGCCGGTGCTGCAACTGCGGCAATTCTGAGCGGGCCAAGCGATGTCACCGTTGATTCTGCAGGTGACATCTACATTGCAGAATCTACAGGCAATTGTATTCGCAAAATCACAGTAGCGACAGGACAGATAGCCCGGTATGTGGGCAACGGCACTGCTGGCTCAAATGGTGATGGTGGCCTTGCCTCGGCAGCACGGGTCAGTGCACCTTTAGGCTTGGCCGTGAATGGCACCCATCTCTACATCGCCGATTCTTCCAATAACAGAATACGAAGGGTTCTTCTCTCGTCTGGAGTCATTTCACTGATTGCAGGCACGGGTGCGACGACTGCTTGCACATTCGCAGGTGCAGGAACAGGTGTCTCGATGTCTGGCCCTCGCGGAATCTCTTTTGATGCAGCAGGAGATCTCCTCATTGCCGACACAGGTCGTAGTTGTATCCGAAAACTCGCAGTTGCTACCGGCCAAATTTCGCAAGTGATGGGCGGAGGAACCAATGTAGCACCGAATAACACCTGCGCATTCTCAGGTCTGGCAACAGCAATTAACCTTTCGAATCCATCTGACGTCATTGCGACATCAACGGGAAGCATCTATGTGACACAGCTGGGTCGTCGTTGTATTGTCAAACAAACCGGAACAGCGGTTGCGAACTTTGCAGGTACAGGAGTATCGGGGAACACCGGAGACAACGGTCCCTCACTTGGAGCACTCCTGGCATCTCCTTGGGGTCTTGCCTACGACAGCGCCAGCAGCATCCTCCTCTTTTCACAAAACCTCACGACGCCCAGTTCTCGTGTGCGCGCCATTTACAGTGCGCTCTAATTTCCGGGAGGTCCGTCCTTCCAAAGAGGATAAAGTGCACTTTATTTCACCAGTCCAGTTCATTTTTCTGGAAAAGTGAAACTTTTTGGCTCTTACCTCCCTATAACCTATGCCACAACGAATGGAGGACCCATGAAGTTCAAACTACTTAGTTGCGCATCCCTATGCGCCGCACTTCTTGTCACCAGTGCTGCCCCGGCCTTTGCCGAGACATCATCAACGACCACAACAACCCCGACTTCGACTTCGCGACAAACGCGCATCGAACAACGCCAAGCAGCGACAGAACAGCGCCAAGCTGAGGCTTGCGAACGCATCACGACACGCGTCGCCACTCAAAAGGCAACGATTCAAGAACGTGCTGCATCAACAGAATCACTCTACGAAAAGCAGGATGCCAAGCTCGCTGCGCTCGTTGAGAAAGCAAAAGCAAACGGAGTTGATACAAGCGATCTTGAAACATACCACGAGATCTGGGAAGAATTCACCGACGAGATAAAAGACAAACGAACAGAAATCGCAGCACTCATTGATTCAGCAGTTTCACTTGTCTGTGAGGGTGATCGTGAAGGGGGTCGCGCGGCCTTCCAAGAGTGCAAGACAAAAGTGGAAGAGATTAAAGAAGTGAAATTATCTCGACGCCAGTATTGGGTCAACACAATTGTTCCCGAACTTAAAAGTATTCGCGATCAACTTCGAGCTCTCTGAAAATAAGGTGCAGAGCAATGAATGGGGAAACAACAGACGACGTGACGGCAATCAATGCGGTACTGAGCGGAGATAAGGCTCAGTACCGTGTCGTTGTGGAACGCTATCACCGCGGTCTTATCAACTATCTCTATAACATGACTCGAGATTCAACCATCGCAGAGGACCTAGCTCAAGATGCATTTGTACAAGCGTTCCGAAAGCTTTCTACGTATAATTCTGCATATTCGTTTTCTACGTGGCTTTACGCAATCGCATCAAACATTGCAAAAGACCACTTTAAGAAAAATTCACGAATCCTGCGTGTTGTCCCAGACGGACGAGCGAGCGAGCTCTCTCCCGACGAAGCATTCACACAAAGCGCACGGGCACAAAATGTTCGCGACGCAATCGCCACACTAAAGCCTGATTATCAACAAGTCATCAACCTTTTCTATTGGGAAAACAAAAGTTATGAAGAGATCGCCACCATTGTGGGATGCCCTATCGGCACCGCACGCACTTGGCTATCTCGCGGCAAGCAACAATTAGAGGAGCAGCTTTATGGGCAATTTTGAGGACATGATAGGAGAAGCAAGAATGGAACACGAACCAACATCAGACTTTACAGATCGCGTCATGGACAAGATCGAGCACGGATCGAACGTCTCTCATGGAGAGTTTGGTAAAAAGAAAAAGCTCTATATACTTTTGGGCATCGCCGCGTCGGTTCTTGTCGTTGCTTTTGGGCTCTCACTTGGCTCGCAATCATCCGACAATTCTGCTGGTTCACAACGCAATGTTGCCATCAACACTCGCCCGAACACCACAACAGCCACTACAACACCTGGTACAAACAACTCTGAAGCTAATGCAGTGGCAGATGAAATTGATGACGCACTTACATCCTTTGATAAAGATTTGTCGAGTGACATTTCATCGAATACTTTGGATAGCTCAAACCTCAACGACAACGGAATTTAAGTCCCGTTCATCCTGAGCTTGCGAAGGATCTGGATTCCTCGCAGGCTCGGAATGACTACTCCTTTCAATCGGCTCTCTCGGAATAACCGTGCAATAAAAAATGGTCGGTATGCATTGCGCGTACCAACCATTTTTGTGGGGGGATATTATTTTGCAGTTGAGCTGCTTTGTGTTCCCTGACCTTGTGGGCCACCTCGACCCTGAGGACCACCTTGTCCACCGGGACCACCCTTGCCGGCAGGTGGCTTTAAGAGATCGGTAGGAATACCGTTATCTTCTGCAAAGGATTCGAAGGCAGCTTTGCGAGCTTCGTGTTCAGACTTTCGCTCTTCCTCAGTTGCATCCTTGTTAGGTTCAGCTTGACTGGAAACAAAATCCAGCACACTATCTTTTTGTGCTTCTGTAATTGTTCCGGCCGTGACTGCTGCATCTAATCTTTCGGTCAGTTTTGCAGTGCGCTCTTCCTTCGTAGGAGGTGTACGTCCTTCTTTGCCGCCGCGCCCGCCGGGGCCACCAGGCCCGCCTTGAGGCTTGAGAACGTCAGTGTCAATGTTGTTTGCCTCGGCAAACGCTTCGACCTTTTCCTTAAACGCTTCTCGTGCAGCTTTGCGCTCTTCCTTGGTTGCGTCGGCATCATGACTGGGCTTGTTCTCTTCAAAGAAATTAAGAATCGCAGTTTTCTGCGCTTCCGTAATTTTTCCATCTTTGACAGCTGTGGTGAGTTTTTCTTCCAGCTTCTCTTGGCGCTGCGCTTGGTGCTGAGCAATCTTTGCAGCGGTAGGGGCTTTGGATTTTGTTGTCGATCCATCTGAATCAGCAGCAAAAGCAGCTGCACCTAATCCGATGACGGAGGTCAAGGCAAGAGCTGATGCGGCAATTGTTGTGGTTATCTTTCTGTTTTTCATGGTTCTCCTTTCAACGGGAACAATGTAAGAATAAAAAGTGGACCTGATTCTTGACTGAAAGAATCAAGAAATTTCTTTCAGCAAACGTTCAGAAACGTCATTCCGAGGCTTCAGCCGAGGAATCTCCGCGCAGAAGTGGTCATTGAAATTGAGATCCTTCGGCTGTAGCCTCTGGATGACATTGCAGAGTGTCGTACCCCAGACTTATACTCAGCTCATGCCTGATATTGAATCCGTAGGTGAACGCATTGAAGTCATGTGTGTGTTTGCCGATAGCGGTGACATGCAACAAATCTGCGTGCCACGTAAAATTAAACACAAAGGTCGCACGATTGAATTCACCGAGTTCGGTTTTCGCCACCCCACGAGTCAAGGTAACCGGATGATTCACGTTTTCGATATGACCGATGGATTAGCTGATTACAGAATAGAGTTCGATGCCGAGAGCCTTACATGGACGCTGGTGTCTACCATGATTGTGGAATAAGCATTCAACTCAAACCTATTTTGTGTTTGTCGTAAGTAGTTGATACTATACGAACATATGTTTGCTATGCAAAAGAACGGGCAACTCTTAGATTCTGCGGTCCCTCTCGCTCTTAATACTGAAGAGTCTCAGATCATGCACGTCGACCTCAACAGCTGTTTTGCGACCATAGAGCAACAAGCACACCCCCACCTGCGCGGCAAGTCTCTGGGCGTCACCAATCGAATCACTCCTCACTGCTGCATGATCGCACTGAGCTACGAAGCCAAGGTACAGGGAGCCAAAGTGGGCATGCGCTACGACGAGGTCAAGGCCCTTATCCCCGATCTCATTGTTCTCGAAACCGATCCGCCGAAATATCATCACGCCTATGAAAAGCTCATGGCCATCATGAAGAGTTATTCACCACACGTCGTAATGAAAAGCATCGATGAAGGAGTGATCGATTTTCATGGGACACGCGAATCCGTCAACACCCGACCCCTCGAAGAAATTGGTCATGAAATCAAAGCTCGTCTGAGACAAGACCTCGGATGTTGGATGAAATGCAACATTGGAATTTCGACTAATCGATTTCTTGCAAAACTTGCTGCAGGTTTTGACAAGCCCGATGGCCTGACCGTCCTTGACCACAAAAACCTTCACGAAAAATATGCGACCCTTGAACTCACCGACCTTCCCGGAATTGCTCATCGTTTTGAAGCGCGTTTGAACAAACGTGGCATCATGACTCCGATCGATTTCCTTAATGCTCCGTTGATAACCCTGCGTCGCAATGTTTTTGAAAGCATTATTGGCGTGCACTGGCATCAACGCCTCCGCGGGTACGAAGTCGATGACGTCGAAACCAACCTCGGAATAGTCGGCAAACAATTTGTTCTCGACGTGAAAACGATTGATGAACGAGATCTGAAAAAAAGACTGTCGTATCTGTGCTACACCGCTGCTCGCAAACTTCGCCATAACGAAATGCGTGCACGAGGAGTATATGTGTACTTAAGCTTTCATGGAGGTGGCGGATGGTACAAGCGTCACTTGTTTCCCAAACCGTTTTTTAGCGATCGTAGCGTTTATGAAAATGCCATGCTGCTCTTTGATCAGCGCCCTCGTGACCGAATGATTCAAATGATGAGTATTACCTGCTATCACCTGTCTCCATTAGATGGAGAGTCCACTCAATTAGAACTCTTTCGGGACCTTAATAAAGAAGAACACATCACAGAAACAATGGATGAGATCAATGAGGCATTTGGCATCCCCACCATCATGATGGCAACGGCTCTCGGAGCACACGGAATCGTCAAACAGAAAATCCCTTTTGGAAGCACCAAATATTTTGAGTTACTCTGCAAAAGAGCATAACTACATTTTTAAACAAACTTGTGCTTGCAGTGGCTCGCTCTTCCTTGACTTTCACCCTAAATTCATAGATATTCGATACTAGATTAGAGTAATGCTCCCATGCCCCCATAAAGATGGTTACAAATAATGGATGACAAAGAAAAACCTATAAAAGACTTTAGCGATGAACTTCAAGAATGGTTGGACAGCGACCAGAAGAAAACAATTGCTGGACTAGAAGAAGTTTTCGGAGAAAAAAGTTTTGCTATGATGTTTTTCCTACTTCTGTCAGCCTCCGCGCTGCCCCTGCCAACAGGTGGGCTTACGAACATTTTCGAAGCTTTTGCGATGTTCCTAGCGCTACAGCTTATCGCTCAAAGAAGGACTATTTGGTTACCCAAAAGATGGCGAAGTAAAAAACTTGGCTCGAAAATGCAAACCAAAACCCTCCCTTACCTCATAAAAAAAATTAAGAAGGTAGAGAAAAGATCTAGACCACGCATGTCAAAATTTATTGAAAGTCGAATTTCGCGAACATGCTTTGGAATAATAGTTTTTGCTCTATCCTTGGTTGCTTTTTTCGCTCCACCATTTTCCGGTCTTGATACCCTCCCTGCGCTAGGCGTCCTGGGCATATCTCTAGGGGTTCTTTTCGGTGATGTTGTCATCGTGATGGCGGGAGCCGCAATCGGAGCTTTAGGGGCTGTGCTCTCGATTGGTTTTGGAACCGTTGTTGTAAAATTTATATCGGGCCTTTTCTAAAGACCGCGTGGCTCGGGGACAAGGACTCGAACCTTGAATGCCAGTACCAAAAACTGGTGTGTTGCCAATTACACCATCCCCGAAAGACTGTGAGATTTTAGCGGATTGAGGACTGCGGCTATGCACGGATATACGATTGCTTTGCCATAGTGATTTCAATTTGAGCTTGGGTTGGCGTTCAGAGCACTCGGACCACTAGTTTTAAACCCTTCATATGGGTTCACTTATCAAAAAACGCCGCAAGCGCATGCGCAAGAAGAAGCACAAGAAGCTTCTCAAAAAGACTCGTTGGCAACGTCGCCAGCAGGGTAAGTAGCTCTTTACCTGTTGCTTTTCGCGTTCTGTACTGTCATCCTGGGAGTAATACTCATGAACGCAGTAAAGGATCTCCGATTCTTCGTTTCACTTAGAATGACACGGCCGATATCATCGCAAACTACTGACCGCACAGAGGCGAAGATTACTCATACCTTCTTCATCCGTGAGTTCGCTTAACAATAAACGATGGATTGAATCGGTTGTTTCTTGATCACCCAAAGTAAAAAAGGTTGAACCTGAGCCTGCGAGCATAAAAGGAACCCCAGTAATATCTTCCAGTTGCTTTTTGAAAGCAACCAACTCGGGGAAAAGGTCATACGCGGCCAAAGCAAGATCGTTATGTAATGTTTGAGTGTGTGCTTTCATCGTATCGGGAGCCGCAACCCCTTCATCGACAGGACGCCCAATTTCGTCGTAACGTCGATAAACATCAGGCGTAGGACAGTGAACCTGTGGAGTCACCAGACAGGCGCTCATATGGAAATCGGGCTCGCCTAAAGGATCGACGCGATCTCCCCGACCCTGCATCCGTACAGCGTGAGAATAGATGCAAGCAGCGACATCGCTGCCCAGTTCGGTTGCCAAGGAAAGAAGATCAGTTGTAGACAATTCATCATCACACAGTCGGTTGAGCAGACGTAATGTTGCCGCCGCATCGGCAGATCCTCCACCAAGACCACCAGCGTGGGGAATTAATTTCACAAGATGAAAACCAATATTGGTTAAATCATACTCATCTACATTCACATGCTCACAGTATTTTTCCCAAGCTCTCACCACGAGATTTGAATTGTCTCGTGGAAGATCCGATACGGAACCATCGGTATGAGAAATTGTCAAGAATGAGTCATGCGTTGACCTATCAAATATTTCAATAACATCTGAAAGATCAGGAAGAAAAACGGTCAGTGCATCAAGGTTGTGATAACCATCGTCTGTCGAATCAAGAATTCGCAACGTCAACGTAAGTTTCGCTGGTGCCTGGATAGATGCTTTCATGCTGGAAGCATCTCTTGATGAGCACGAAACAGTGCTGCAAAATTCTCAAGCGTGCATTGCTCTGGTCGTAAAGTCGGATCCACCTGAGCAATAAGAAAAATCTCCGACAATCTTTCTCTAAAATGTGTGCTCAATGATTTGCGAAGCATTTTGCGACGCTGACCAAAGGCCACGTCGATCATTGCAAAAAAATTATCGACATCTTCGAATGCGACATCAACTGCTGGGGAGTCGCGGCGCTTCAAAATGATCACAACGGAATCCACACGAGGCTGGGGGATGAAAGATTGGCGAGGCACCGAAAAAGCAATACTCACATCCATGAAAAACTGGACCTTGTACGTAATAGAAGAAACCTCACGCGTTCCTAAGGGTGCACTCAGTCGCTCTCCCACTTCTTTTTGGACCATGGCAACAACCAGAGAAGCACTAGGAGCATTGCGTGCAATATTGGCGAGTAAAGGAGCTGAGATATTGTAGGGAAGATTTCCAATAACTGTATCGATTTGTGATTCGCTACACATCTTTTCAAGATCAACGTTCATGACATCGTTATGGATCACAGCAACTTTATTTGTTACATCAAATTGAGATAAGACATCTGCAAGTGGAACCAAAATATGTTCGTCTAGTTCAATAGCGTGCACAAAAGAAGAGACGCGTGCAAGGGGAACAGTTAAGGAACCGATGCCAGGGCCGATTTCAAGCACTTTGCATCCAGGTTCGATGACATCTGCAATTTTTCGTGAAATATTAGGATCAATAAGAAAATTTTGGCCCAGTGCTTTCGAGGCTGTCACACGATATTGTTGCTGGAGCTCTTTGAGGACGCTCAAAGTTACGCCACTATGTGTTTCATTCACGTCTGTCATTATCTCACCACGAGAGAGTAACAGCGACTACTCCTTGTGAAAGAGGTGCGATTTTCGAAAAGACATCTTTGGAAAGATCGATCACTCGACCTGGTACGAACGGGCCTCGGTCGGCAACACGACAGACTGCACTCGCACCGGTAGCGGTATTTCTCACTGTAACCATGGTCCCCATTGGCAATGTCTTATGTGCACAGGTTCCAGCGTGAAACGCATAGAATGATGCTTTACCTGACTCATTTTCGGGAGTCTTCGTTCCAACAAGAAGGATCTGAGAAACAGGAGCTCGAGTAATAACCCGAGATGATTCAATCTCAGAAGCAACTGTTCCGTCTTTAATCGTTTGAGAATACGTTACAGTTTCTTTACCCGTAACCCCTGCACGCTTAATGGATGTTGTTCCTTTACGAAGCGATGCATCGTTTTGTTTCTCTACAGCATAAGGTACGTCACGTTCTTGTGTGCGCGTCGTTGTGGAAACACGAGTGATTGCTATCGCTGAAATACCTTGTACTGGTGCTTCACGAGCGGGAGTAACCACATCATCGCCGTCAATAACAACACCATTGTTTTCGAGAACTTCTGCCACGGTCAGATCCGTTGTTGTAATTTCTTGAACCGACGCATCTGCAGTAAGGGTAATTTTTTTGGTGTAACGAAATTCCATTGAAGCGGTAGCATTTTTTGCGACGTAATCGCTACGGTCAAATTCTTTTTGTAAAGCAACTAATTTTGTAAGATCCTGCTCTTCTTTGAAGTCCTCTAGAGATGATGCAACAGACAAAACAGTGGTTGCCTTTCCCTCGATTACTACTGGCACAACTGTGGGAATCATGGGTGAAGTGCCTTGCGATAAAGCAACGGCTGAAGAAGGCTTCAGAATAAAGAGTAGAGAAAGAGCAGCCGCAATGATTGCAATTACCCCTATGGAAATAAAGCCCACACGTTGGATTTTGGCACGACGCTGAAGCTTCAGTGTTCGGTGGCGGCTTCTCCAACGGCGATGGCTCAATTCACGGTTTGCATTCTTCTCATGTTCGAGTACACCTTTGATTTCAGAATCGACAAACGCGTATCCTTGGCCATCACTGCCCATACGAACAGCTCGTGTTTGACCCGAGTCAACAAGGTTTCCAGGGTCGAGAAGTTCTTCGAGCTCAGGGAGCTCGGCAAGTAAGTCGATGGGAATCCAGGACTGAGGTTCTGGGGCCACATTGCGGGCCGGGGATGAACGCATGAAGCCATCCACGCTAGCCAGAGTGTGCACTCGAATCCACTTTCAAGGCAGATATGTCCGATTTATCCCACATAACAGGCTGCCAAACAGTCATTCCGAGCCTGCGAGGAATCTCGCCGCCGCAGAAAATCTCGTACACCGCTGCGCGGAGATCCTTCGTTTCACTCTGGATGACGTAGAAGGACCCTGCACAATCCGTTAGCGGAAGAGTTTTTGCGCATTAGTAAAGAGAGCATCAGTAACGGCTTCGGGCGAATCTCCACATTTCTTTTCTCGTATATCAACAATCTGATCCACAACATGGGACACATAGGCGGGCTCATTAAGCTTCCCTCGATGGGGAACGGGCGCAAGCCACGGGGCATCGGTCTCGCAGAGCAACCGTTCCAAAGGGGTGATTTCAATGGCATCACGAATATCTTGTGCATTTTTAAATGTGGCTATCCCTGAAATAGAAATATACGCTCCATGATCTATTGCACGAGTAGCTTGCACGGGCCCGCCCGTAAAGCAATGCAACACTACTTTGTCGGGCCAGCCTTGATCTTCCAGTAACGAAAACGTTTCGTCCCAAGCATCGCGCGTATGAATCACCAATGTTCGATCATGACTTTTCGCCAAATCGATCTGCCACACGAAAGATCGCGTCTGGTCATTCTTACTGGAATGGTTGTAATAAAAATCGTATCCCGTTTCACCGATTCCTGAGATGATGTCGTCGTTAGCTGCGAGAAGTTTTTCAAGTTGCTCGCACTGTTCATCGATATGGCCGGCTTCGTGAGGATGAAGACCCATCGTTGCTCGCGCATCCAAATCGTGCAAGCCCAGAGCATCTCGTTCGGTCTCAATCATTCGTACAACATCAATCGATCGGGTTGTAGTCTCTACATCACATCCAATGACATTGATTCCGCGTAACCCAGCTTCATATGCTCGAGGAAGTTGATCGCGTGCATCTTCGACAGAATCGAAATGACAGTGCGTATCAAAAAGCATTATAAGGCCAGGTCTTATTCTTCAAGACGGGGGAAAAGAGATTCGCCTTTTTCTAATTTCTTTCCCGCAGGATATGATCCCCATTTGATGTCATCAGGCAAACGCATTGATTCAATGGGAGTCTCTGCCAATCCCAACCTGTTCCACAACTCGGTCGTTGTATCTGGCATAATCGGATAAGCCATAAGACAAACTGCACGGAGTGCTTCGAGACAATCCCCTAAGACGGCTGCTGCTGCTTCAATGTCAGTTTTGGCGAGCTTAAAGGGTTCCATTGTTTCAATGTATGCATTCGTTGAACCAATAAGGTTCCAAATTTGTCCCGTTGCCTCGGAGAAATTGAAATCCTCAAACAAAGCATTGGTCTTATCGAACGTTTCGCTGATCAAATCACGAAGAGGGCCATTTTGTCGGCTCTCGGGTGACACTCCCTCACAGTATTTTATGGCCATGTTCAAAACTCGACTCGCAAGGTTTCCAAAATTATTTGCTAGGTCAGAGTTATAGCGCGCAGCCATTTGTTCGTAACTGAAATCGCCGTCTCCACCAAAACGCTGGTCGGCAACAAAGTGATAGCGGTACCCGTCCACACCAAAAGTGGGAATAAGGTCACCGGGAACAATCTGGTTCGCTTTACTTTTACTCATTTTTTCGCCACCGACAGTTAAAAACCCGTGAGCAAAAACTGTTTTGGGAGGGTCAATTCCTGCGGCCATTAACATTGCCGGCCAGTACACTGCATGGAATCGAACAATATCTTTACCGACAAAATGGATTCCGGGCCAATATTGTTGGAATCTATCTTCATCGTCGGGGTATCCAATAGCAGTGATGTAATTGGTTAAGGCATCGAACCATACATACGTCACATGCTGTTCTTCCCATGGAAGAGGAATTCCCCAGTTAATTGATGTACGCGAAATTGAAAAATCTCGCAAACCTTGATCAATAAAACTTAATACTTCATTACGTCGAGACTGAGGTTGAATTGCTTCTGGGTGCTGAGCGTAATGTTCTTTCAACCTGTCTTCAAAAGCGCTGAGCTTAAAAAAGTAATTGTCCTCTCGAACATGTTCGACGGGCTTCCCGTGGAATGGACAGTTGCCCTCTACAAGATCATCTTCCGTGTAATACGCTTCGCACGCAACACAGTACAGTCCTTCATATGTCCCCAGTTCGATATAACCAGCGTCATAAACCTTTTGCAATAAAGTGCGCACTGCTTTGCGATGGCGCTTTTCTGTCGTGCGAATAAAATCGTCATTACTGATGTTTAATTCTTGCCAAAGATCTTTAAAACGCTCTGAATAAAAATCGGCAAGCTCTTGGGGGGTCATCCCTTTTTCTTCCGCGGCACGTTGGAGTTTGAGCCCGTGCTCATCGGTGCCTGTAAGAAACATGACATCATCACCGATTAATCGATGCCAACGGGCGGCAACATCGGCAGAAATCGTCGTGTAGGCACTGCCCATATGAGGTGCATCATTGACGTAATAAATAGGCGTTGTGATGTAAAAAGGCTTAGCCATGGCTTATAAGAATAGCGTCATGAGAGCGCAAGAGTCGCCTAGTCATCAAGAATTGAGGCGTAAATTTCCTTCAAACGATTTTTCGGAATTTCCGTAAGGCCAGTCAACGCATTCACAGCATCTCGGCTTGAAACCCCTCCTTGGCGCAAAGTACTCAGAGCCACACGAATCGCTGTTTCATCTGGGCTTTCTGGTTCATCACCATTGGCTTCAATTACTACGACACATTCACCCTTAACCTCTCCCGAGAAATGATTCGCGATATCTGCCAATGAGCCTCGTATGACTTCTTCAAATTTTTTTGTGAGTTCACGACAAACGACAACCCGCTGGTGCGTATGTAACTCATCAGCAAGATACCGCAAAGTCGCACTCAGTCGTTTGGGAGACTCATAAAAAACGACAGTGGCACGCGATGTGGAAATTATCTCAACCAATGCTTTCTTTTCTTTTGACTCCCGAGGGAAAAATCCCAAGAAAGAAAACTGTTGAGAAGTAAAACCCGATAAAGCAACTGCACTTGCGACTGCCGTTGCACCCGGAACCGCCGTCACCATAACAGATGCTTCGTGTGCGGCATCAACAAGGTATGCGCCGGGATCACTAATCGCTGGCATACCTGCATCGCTGGCATAGGCAACGGAGGCACCTCCAAGAATTGTTTGTATTATGTCACCGCTTCGCTCGCGCTCATTGTGTTCATGAAGGGAGACAATATTTCGTTCTCCCCGATCAACGCCAATAAGCGAAAGTAACTTTTTCATTTCGCGCGTATCTTCGCATGCGATCACATCGACGCGACTCAAAACATCATGGGCGCGCGCTGACATATCTCCAAGATTTCCCAAAGGAGTTGCGACAAGATAGAGGCCGGGAGTCAGAGGTTCCATAGTTGTGTGCGAGCTTATCGAAGTGGACGTTCGACAATCGTATATGTGCCGCGAGGGGCAATAACCAGTCGACGAGGTTTCGTAATACGAGATGCAATCACGCGATTGTTTCGATCAAGGAAGAGCACACTCAGATCGAACCTCATTCCAAATGTGTGAATGGAGCGACAGCGTTCAAAACTGAGTTCTGCAGGCGCGTCGGTAAGATTAATACGTGCAAGGCCTTTGCGGCGCTGACGATACCCTTGCGCAATAGGGCCGCTTCGAATATAGGTCATGCCGACGTGTACGTCTCCTGAAGATTTCATCCCATCACTCTGTCATATTTATGTACTCTGGACAAGGGTCCGATTCCTTCGCTTGGACAGCGCTACCTGGTCTTACGCTAAGCTGGGCGACCTTATGAGTAGGAAAACGAACAAGCGCAAGCTCAACGCTAAGCGCAAAAAAGCAAACCACGGCAAGAAACCGCTTTGCGGACGCCGATAATTTCGTATTCTCTTTTTCTTGAGTCATTCCGAAGCTTTAGCCGAGGAATCTCCCCCCGCAATTCCCATACATCCGCTGCGCGGAGATTCTTCGTTTCACTCAGAATGACTGTTGTGTGCACAGGATGACATGGTTATTAGTCACGCATTGTTGATGAAATAAGAAATTCGCTTTCTAATGCAATTTTGATGGATCGTGCATTCGCGCCACCACATTCTCGTTCCCACATCGCAAGCTCAGCTTGAGCACGGGCATCCCCTGCAAACGCTTGAGATACTAACTCGGCGTTAATCGTTACACTTGCAAGAACGACTCCTGCTGCTCCCATGATATTGCCCAATGCAATGAGTGCTGTTGAACCCACGTAGACCGGTCCACTATATACAGACATGAGGTGAAGAAAGAACGCTGCATCTCCGGTTGCATCAACAACTCCGCTGATCGGTAAATCATAAAGAAATTCAGGCGCAATGGGTACGGCAACAGACTCGCCCTCGAGTCGCACAAAAAGCGCAGCCTCTCGATGACGAGAATGGAGGGCTTCGCACAGTGCGTAGGGGTCACGTACAGATGAATCGAGTGCCATAACAAAGGCTTTGGCCCCTGCATCTGCGCAATCATCTGCATATTGAACACTTTGACGGATGCTGGCAGCTGTCACATCAACAATCACTATTCCATCTGTCGATTTAACGACATCACGTACGAGATTCTTACGCTCTTTGCGAGAAAGTGTACCGCCCTCGCCTTCGCGGGTGGCAAGAAATATTGCATTGACTTTTGATTCCGACAAGCGCTTCGCAAGACGCGCAGTTGTTTTATATTCGACATCTCCTTCTTCGTCGAACAAAGTAGGGAGTGCACACGCAAGACCTTCAAATAAAGGCTGCACTACCAACTCGACCTCATCCTCGCCAATAGACATTACTGCGTCGTCATTTCGATGGGCACCACTTACTTCTTCATCAATCCCGGCCGCCCCTTCTTCCCCCTCAGTAAGATCAAGAAGTTGAACATCGACTTTTTCTTCTTTAACAAGATCAACAAAATCAAAGTTGTCAGTATCTTCAAAAAAATCATTCAAAGGTTGGGATGGTGTGTCAAAGAAATCATTCAGGTCAGAATTCAACTTTGCGCCGGTGGTATGTGTTTGGGTATGCCTTGCGTGCTCCTGTACGTTGCGTTCAGCATGGGAAGGAGTGCGTAAGGCATACCCATCACTACCCTCGTCTCCAGAATAAGAAGGAGAACTTGTTTGTTGCTCAGAACTAACTTCATCTTCAGAATCTTCTGCCAAGACAATATCGATATAGTCGTCGATGCCCACTTCTTCGATCTTATGCAATTCATCCATGGACGGCCCCGACAATTCCTGTAACCCACTTTGATGTTTGGCTTGCGCCCTCTCCAACAAGGAAAACACCTCAGCAGACTCATCGTCAAGTTCAACATTGTCAATAGCTTCTGAAGAACTATTGATGTCCTGAATTCGCCCCACCTTTATGGGAAATTCTTCACGCACCTGAGCAATTGCACCATCATCTTCCCACTCTTCAAGAAGATCGGTCTCGGTCCCGGCATAAATGTCATCATCCAAGGTGAACGACTCCCAATCATCAAAGTGTTCAAAATCTTGGTGTGATCCGTTATTAGACATAAGAAAGAAAGAATAGCCACATTTGCTGCTCTTGTGTGTGACACGTGAAAGTGATGTGAA
Organism: uncultured Actinomycetes bacterium; assembly: GCA_937872965.1. Taxonomy (GTDB): domain Bacteria; phylum Actinomycetota; class Acidimicrobiia; order IMCC26256; family JAGPDB01; genus JAGPDB01. The sequence continues at coordinate 22,434 of CALMUU010000130.1, read as the reverse complement.
GCATCATTTTGTGAGATCATTAGTATGTGCTGTTTCCCACAACACCCTTTATCCTCTTTTTCATTGTCGTATTTCCACTGTCGTGGATTCTTCTACCCATGGGCGTCCATAAAACAAATTGGCTTCATCGTTTGCCATGGAAGCTCATGATCTTGATTGCAAGTTATATCTTTCTTGGATATCACCAACCACTACTTCACTTTGGACCCATTTCACTCCCTCTCCCCTGCGTAGTTCTCGCAAGCTCGATCGTTATCAATTACTTCTTTACGCATCTCATGATGAAGCAGGCACCCGGACGTGCACGTCAAATCGTTCTGGCATGTGCGATAGCTGTGAACGTAGGAATTCTTGGATACTTTAAGTATCGTAATTTTATTATCGAACAAGCTCACGAAGTCCTGAGCGATTCCATTGCGCTGCCTCGCTTAAGTTCACTCATCATTCCAATTGCAATTTCTTTTTTCACTTTTCAAGCCATTAGCTATCTTGTCGATTGCTACCGAGGCACGATTGAAAAAGTTTCTTTTCTCGACTTTGCCGTCTACCTTTCATTTTTTCCTCATCTTGTTGCGGGTCCAATCGTTCGTGCAAGCGAATTCATTCCACAAATGCGCAACCCTCATAATGCGAGAGCAGTCGAAGGAACACGTGCAGCTACTTTGATTGCACGGGGACTGTTTAAGAAAATGATCGTGGCTGACTTGCTTTATACGCAACTGGTGCGCCCTGCGTTTGGAGCCCCACAAAAGCTGGGATCACTCGATGCCATCATGGCTGTTTACGGCTACGCAGCCCAGCTATACTGCGATTTTTCGGGGTATACAGATATCGCAATAGGTGTTGCGCTCCTTTTGGGATTCCGCTTTCCAGAAAACTTCAATCGACCTTATACAGCAACATCATTGCGTGATTTTTGGCAGAGATGGCATATGACATTATCTCGTTGGCTCCGCGACTACGTGTACATTCCACTAGGCGGGAACAAGAAAAGTGTTTTCGGAGCTCGGTTCGTCGCATTTAATCTGATCGCCACAATGACAATTGGCGGTTTGTGGCATGGAGCTAACACAACTTTTGTTGTGTGGGGTTTTTATATGGGGATGATGCTGCTAGTCGAAAGAGGGTTGCGCAATTTCAATGAGCGACACAACATTGATGTCCCTGCATGGGTACGTCGAATTTTGACGTTTCATGTTGTCACATTCGGCTGGATTATTTTCGCATCCGAATCGATGTCCAATGTTCGAATAATGCTAGAGAGAATATTTTCAGGTTTCTCTACACCGCCAACTTTCATCACAGCATCTGTCGTTATTCTTATTTTGTGTGGGATCATGATTCAAAGCATTCCCGCCTCTGTCACGGGGCGCATCAGTACTACCATCAGCACGAAACCAATTTTTGCTCAAGCGCTAATCTTCGGAGTCGGGCTCATGATTCTTAGTGCTCTTTCAGGAACAGTGTCGGCTTTTGTTTATGGATTCTTTTAAGGAAATGTCATGACTGTCCCTTTTGAAAACATCAACCACACCCCTTCACATAATGTGAAAAAAGGATCTACCAAACGCGTACTTGTGGCACAGGCCGATCACCCCCATCACGTAATGTCAGCAGGTCAAGCAATTCTCTTCGTTATGCTCACCTTGATGATTGGTGCCTTGCTCAACGCTTCCTCGCTCTACACCCGAGCTTCAACTATGGATCCTTCATTTGCTCGTACAACCGCCATGGCTGTCCTGCGTCCTTTCGATCTCGCGTCACGAACAATCGGGCTCACATCACTTCGTCAGCATGCCCGGACAACTATGGACCTCCCGCGCGATGACAAGGTCGATACTTTCACCTTCACGGGAACGAAATCTCCCTTCATCACGCCACCCTCAACAACCCTTCCTTCACTTACCCCTACCAGTAAGTTAACGGTATGGATCATTGGGGATTCACTTTCGGTTACCCCTGCAGAATCTATGCTCGCGTCTTTCTCGACCTCGGCCTTCGACATTCAAGGAACACAGGGTCAAGTTGCGACAGGTTTAGCTCGCCCAGATGTCTTTAACTGGTTTACCCACATCAATGAATTCGTTACACAAAATCGACCCAAGCTGGTCATCGCTACCTTTGGAGCAAACGATGACCAATCTCTCTTCGGGGATGGTGGCGCAATTGGACCATTCGGATCTCCTGCCTGGCGAACAGAATATTTACGACGAGTATCGTCAACACTTGATTTCCTCGCCAGCCAAAAAGTCCACACGGTATGGATTGAAATTCCACCCGTACGAGATCCTGTGCGTAACGATCGATATAGAGTTATCAATGAGATCACCCGAACTGCTGTCAATACTCATCCGGCGACAGCAACCTATGTGCAAACTGCCCGGTCCTTCACCAACCCCGACGGCAGTTATTCAGATGCCATCACTATCAATGGCACCCCTACTCTTTTGCGTGCTCCCGATGGAATCCATTTCACTCGAGCAGGTGGCAACGTGATCTCAGAACTTGTTCTCAAAAAACTTCGCACTCTCTATTCGTTCTAATGCAACTCGCCGCCTGTCGGCCGCTAGCCTTGTGACATGTCAGAAACACAAAACACACCTATTACTATTCCCAACGAGCTACTTCCCGTAGATGGACGATTTGGTTCAGGTCCTTCTAAAGTTCGACCGGAGCAACTTGAGTATCTCAATAAAAATTCACATCTCTTAGGAACAAGTCACCGACAAAAACCTATTAAAAAAATCGTGGCGGGTATTCAAGAAAAAATGGCAACACTTTTTGCTTTGCCGAGCGATTACGAAGTTCTGTTAACTAATGGTGGGGCATCTCTCATGTGGGATGCTGCGAGCTTTAGCGTGATCAAAAACAAGAGCGCTCATGCTGTATATGGAGAATTCTCCTCTCGCTTTGCTGCTATTTCAAAGAAAGCACCCCATCTCGATGAGCCGTTGATTGTCGAAGCTCAACCAGGAATCGCAGCATATCTAAAGACAGATTCGAGTGTAGACACCTACTGCTTAACGCATAATGAAACTTCTACAGGCGTCATGGTTTCTCCCTATCGTGTGGGTGATGAGCAAAGTGTTGTAATGATTGATGCCACTTCGGGTGCAGGATCGTGTGCCGTTGATCCTTTGCTGTATGACATGTACTACTTTTCTCCACAGAAATGTTTTGGTGCTGACGGAGGTATCGTTTTTGCGTTGTGCTCACCTGCGATGATTGCGCGCATTGAATCTGTTGATCGTTATGCTCCCGCAATTCTTGATCTCAAAACGACGATAGAAAATTCTCGCTTGAATCAAACACTCAACACTCCAGCACTCACAACATTATTCCTTGTTGACTCACAGCTAGATTGGCTCCTCGAAAATGGAGGAATGGACTTTGCTCACAAGCGTTGCTCCGATTCGTCCTCCCAGCTCTACACCTGGGCAGAAAACCATGAACTCACTTCACCCTTTGTAACTAATACCGAAGAACGATCGCTCGTCACAGCCACCATTGACATTGCAGAATCTATTGACGCAGAAGATGTTGTTGCAACATTGCGTGCTAATGGAATTGTCGATTGCGATCCCTATCGCAAACTTGGGCGCAACCAAATTCGCGTTGCTACTTTTCCATCTGTTGACCCGGACGACATTTCACAACTCATCAAGAGTTTAGATTTTGTCATCACTGCACTCGCATAACAATATTATGAATAAAAAAGAGCCCCTAAGGGCTCTTTCAATTCCTTACTTTTTAATCTTTAGTAGTCGGTGGTAAGTTTGCTCAACGTACTTTGACACTTCGACGTTGCCGATTCAAGTGCATCTTTTTCATTTTGGGTTCCTTCTACTGCACTCAACTCGTTGGTTGTTTTTGCGTCAACAATTTTCTTTAACGTCTTGGCCGACATGTCATCGTATGTATCATCTACATAACAATCAACGTATTCGGTAATTACTTTCTTCTGTTCTGCTGTTGGTGTAACGCCAAGAGTCTTTACGATAATACGATTCGTCGATTCCTTAACGGCCGCTTTCGATGGCTTCGTTTCACCACAACCTGTGAGAAGAAATATTCCAATACACAGACTTAGAAATATTATTTTCATTTTAGGAACCCCTTATCACCTTTTAGAAGCCACCTTCAGGCAACTTGCTTTGACATTTTTCCAAAGACTTATCGAATGCCTTATTTTCTTTGTCGCTTGCTTCATATTCGTCTCGGACTTTTTTATCATCGCTCGTAATTGCTTCCAATGTCTTTGTCGAAAGCTCTCCATAGATATCGTCCACAAAACAACTCACATACTCTTCTAATTGTTTCGTTTCTTTTGCAGAAAGCTTTTTTGTTTCATCTTGTGAAAAGCTATCTGTAAACGCCTTCTTCACTTCCGATTTTGAAGGCTTCGATGAACCACAACCAGTAAAAACAATCATGCCAATGCAGATACTTGCAATAATTTTTTTCATGACTGGGCTCCTTAGTGAAAATGAGTATTGAGAGAATGAATGGTGTACATAAATAATTTAGGCGTTTGCGACAATTCGCACTGCATTCGGATTAAATAACTCGTGAATAATCGTGCCGACTTCCTCATCAACAGGACATTGTTCAAAGGGTTGACCCAAGTCAATTAATTCAAAAATATTTGATCTTTCATTGCGCACATAAATATCGAAACAATCGAACATGCCCGATGGCGTATCGTCGCTGTAATGACCTACAACACGGGCTTCAATGCCATCAACATCGATCACAGCCACACACTCTAAGCCCGTCACATTCCACCCCCGTATTGCCGGTTTCCTACTAGTGTGCCAATAAATGGACATTAACGGGTGGATACTGCCTTAATTATTTCAGTTTTGGAAGATTACCGCGAACTATGGTTAGCGTTTTTTTCGACGGCGAGCAATCATCAGAAGAAGAACCGCTGCAATTCCTGTTGCAACCCAGACCTGAGGCTGCATAATCAGAGGTGCGTCTTTTTCTTCGGCGTAAAGGGGTAAAACATTATCCAAAGTCGATTCTTTTTGATCGGGAGCCGAAGATATTTTGGTTTTTTCAGCTCTCAAATCGGAGGAAGCCTCTTCATCGAGGATTTCATCGACAATGGCATCCACAGAGTCTCGACTGGGACGTTTCTTTTTAGGATCATAAGTCATGACACCCTCCCTTTACACCGCAGCTGCAATGGATTGTGCAGTCATATTATGTGAGTGATCACGAGAATTTGATAACTCGCCGACTTCTAATCCAATGAGATGAAGAAAGACTTCATCAAAATTTTGAAATGCTTCCGCAGCTCCTGGACGGGCACCCAAATCACTCAACGGTGTCGACATCGCAGATGCTTCAGCAATTGCAGCTCGCGAGGCAATACTTACAACATTGTCTTTGTAGCGTTCGATAATTTCGGATTCCCAAAATCGACCATCACGCGTTCGTCCCACATTATTGACAATGATTCCGGCAACGTGCGGTTGTCCACTTCGACGTGCTGCAATCCGATCGACATTCTGCATGAAGGCTTGCACTCCGTCAGAAGACCACGCACTTGGAGCAGAAACAACAATCACGCGATCAGCAGCAAAAAGAGCATTGATAGTGAGTAATCCAACAGAGGGAGGGCAGTCGAAAAGAATGAGGTCATAGGTATCTGCAATGCCAGCCAGAGAACGATCGAGGCGATCGCACGCACCAATAGGGTCAGAAGCTAAATGCGTTTCAACATTAGTAAGGTGCGGATGAGCGCTGATGACATCAATAGAACCTGGAGTTGCGTGTTTGTTGGCCATTGGTTGAGCAGAAACACTCCAGGAACTTCTTGTAATATATTCAGCCGCATTTATCGATGAAAGCTCGATTTCTCGATCAAGAACATCTGCGAGAGTATTTTTCGTATCAGTGGAAAGGCCTAATCCAGCTGACGCATTCGCCTGGGGATCACAGTCAACGACAAGAACACGTAACCCATGACTCATCGCCACTTCAGCAAGTCCAAGCGTGACTGTCGTTTTACCGACCCCACCTTTTTGATTCGCTATCGCTACTGCAACCATTTCCTAAGGTTAATACGCAACGTCCTCTTTACGCCAATGCGTCTTTGCAGGGTCCAACCTTGTTGCGAGGTTGGACCCTGCAAAGAATGTCGTACCCTCGAAGTAATCTACCAACCATGCCAGGAAGAAACGTTCGAAAAATATACGCAGAAGATAGTTACTACCATGCATATAACCGTGGAGTAAATAAAGAGCCCATTTTTAGAGACGATGAAGACTACCGAGTCTTTCTCAATCTTCTTAAAAGGCTTTTATCACATGAACCCGAAAAAGATATATACGGCAGAGTTTTATCTAATTATCATGACATTATAAATCTCAATGCATATTGTTTAATGCCGAATCACTTTCATTTACTTCTTCATCAAAAAACTTCTACAGGAATAACCAGACTCTTTCGGTCATTATCAACTAGTTATTCCTTGTATTTTAATAAAAAACACGGCCGAGTAGGTCACCTATTTCAAGATAATTTTCGAGCATCATTAATTAACAATGACGAATATTTTCGGTATATTTCCTGTTACATCCATCTCAATCCAAACAATTATAAAGAATGGAGTTATTCCAGTCTTCCATATTATTTAGGAACCCATAATGCAGATTGGATCAAACCAGAATGCATTCTTGGAGCTTGCGGTAATTCAGCTAGTTACTTGTCGAACCTTGAAGATCTGTCTCAAGATATGAAGACAAGAGAATACGCAAGACGCATTCTCTGTTATGAGACATAAACTTTTCCACAGACAGGGTCCAACCTTGTTGCGCGGTTGGACCCTGTTGCAAGGTTGGACCCTGCAAAGAGATTACTTTTGGAGGGAATCTCGGATTTCTGTGAGGAGGCCAATCTCGGTCACAGCGTCGCCACCGTCTGCAGGTTTACTAAGCTTGTTGTATGCCTTCACGATGATGAACATTACGGCTCCCACGATGACAAAATTCACAATCGTTGTAATAAAACTTCCGACAAGAAGCGTTTTATCACTCCAAAGATTGATAACGATATCGTTAAAACTAGGTTTACCTACAATGGCCGCAATAAAGCGCAATACGATTCCATTTATAAACGAATCAACAACGTCTTTGAAGTAAAGAGCCATGATAAATGCGACGGCGATATCGATCAGATTCCCGCCGGCAATGAAATCTTTAAATTCCTTCAATGTATTTTTCATATTTCCCCCTTTAATTAATGGGAATTCGAAAATTGAAGTTCCCGCAGTTTATTTATAGCGCAAGCTGTTCAAGCGCGTTATGGACTATAGCGTGACCTGTACCATTTTCCAAAGTCATGATCGATTCGGGGTGGAATTGTACCGCTGCGATGGGTTCGCTGACATGTTCAATGGCCATGATCACGCCATCATCATGGGTGCGTGCTGTGACACGAAGCTCAGTGATCGGAAAAGTTGATTCATCTGCAATAAGCGAATGATAACGACCAGCCTCAAAAGACGAAGTCACACCTACAAACAGCTTTCCAGGGTTGGCTTCCAGATCTATTTGAGAAACCTTGCCGTGCATAGGCGTATCTAACTGCGCGAGCTTTCCGCCAAAATACTCAACGAGAGCTTGAAGACCCAAGCACACTCCAAAAATCGGAAGACCCGCTTTGCGTGATTGATCAATAATCCACGACAACCCGAAATCCGTTGGTGATCCAGGGCCAGGAGATAAGCAGATAAGGTGGGGCTGAAGTTCTGCAATATCGGCAGTAAATTCTTCCGGGGTGAACCCGACCCGGCGCGTATGAACAGCTGCCCCACACATTCGAAAATAACCCGCAAGCGTATGAACGAATGAATCTTCACAATCTATTAATAAAACACGAGATTGCTTTCCCTTTTCATCGCGCACTTGGGGAATAGAAACTTCAGTCACGTCCTCATTCTTGTCGGTGATCACCACTTCATTCGAAACTGGATGCATTTTTTCATCCGATGGATTCTGCCCCAGAGCGACAGCGTGGCAGTAACGAATGACATCAAGCATCGCACTCGCTTTGAGCTCTGTTTCTGCTTCTTCCGCTTGCGGGTCAGAATCGGCGAGTAACGTTGCCCCCACGCGAATGTGTGCAGCTCCAGAATGAAAGTGGATACTGCGCAACATAAGCCCTGTGTTCATTGAACCATCGACCCCAACATGACCCATGGAACCACCATAGAAACGGCGCGGAGATTTCTCAAACTCTTCAATGAAATTCATTGCCCACATCTTGGGAGCCCCTGTCACAGTCACAGCCCACATGTGCGTGAGAAATGCATCGATGGAATCATACCCTTCTTCTAAATATCCTTCTACGTGATCAACGGTGTGAATTAAACGTGAGTACATTTCAATTTGACGACGGCCAATAACATTGATTGTTTCAGGAACACATACGCGCGATTTATCATTTCGATCCACGTCGGTGCACATCGTCAGCTCTGACTCTTCTTTTTTAGAACCCAACAGAGCTTCGATCTGTTGGGCATCTGTAATGAGTCCGGATCCTCGAGCAATTGTTCCTGCAATCGGACAGCTCTCGACACGTCGACCATCCACCCGCACATACATCTCGGGAGATGCCGAAACGGTCCATTCATTATTACCTAAATTGATTAATGCTCCATAGGGGGCAGGGTTAAGTTCGAGAAGTTGTTGGAATACAATCGACGGTGTAGCTGCACAAGGTTCTCGAAAAACTTGGGATGGGACAACTTCGAAAAGATCGCCACGCGCAAAGTAATCTTTCGCTTGCGTTACGATCTCGGCGTATTCGCCCTGCTGCATATCACGAGTCGCTTGCACATCAGCAGGCTCGTAAATACCTCCCGCACCTCCGCGTTCTTTCCCCGAGGTTGAATCAACAATTTTTTCACCATCCAAAATATCAAAGTCATACGAAATACGGTACGAAGATTTATTGGAATGGTCAGTAATGAATAGTTCATCGGCGAAATAGAGAACAAGATCGCGATCATCGGCGCGTTCATGAATACGCGTAACTCCCATAAAATCTATACCAAGGTCATAACCAAAAATTCCGTAAAAACCTGCGCGTGAATCATCGAAGGCACATGCATCGCGCAGAGCTCGCACAACATTCATCACATGGGGCAAACGAGAACGGTCTTCCTCCATGAATGTCTCTGACCCATGTTGCACGACACAAGAAAAGAACACATCACTCGATGAGGAAAAACTTAAAAAGGAGCAAGTCTCGAGAATAGTTCGGAATATAGGCAAGAGAACCTGGCCACGATCATTGAGCGCGCTGACAGTCACAGTATCACCCACTGCTTCAACAACCAAAGGTGGATCTACTAACCCAATATCCCAACGCGTATACCGACCCGGATATTCGTAGCGCGATGTCAATATCACACCGCGATGCGTATCAAGCAGAGAAATGATCGCATCAACTTCATCAGGTGTGCATTCAGATATTGTCGACGTTACGCGCACGGGAGCGCCAGCGAACATCAGTTGTTGAGTTAAGTCGTGCGAATTATTCATAAGTGGAGATGATGGGATTTGAACCCACGGCCCCTACGTTGCGAACGTAGTGCTCTACCAGGCTGAGCTACATCCCCATGAATATCTATGGTACCAAGCAGGGGGTTTAGCATACGCGTGATTTTACGATCGAGCGGATAAAAAAACGGCAGCAGTCGTTACATCGCCACGCGTGCGTTCCAATACAGCACGAAATGCATCGGTTGTTCGACGCAACCCATGAGTTAAAGCATCAGGAAAATCGATTGAAATAGCAACTGTGTAAACATCATCCATAACATCGAGAAGACGGCTGGCCCTTTCAAGCTCATTAGCGCGCAAGCAATCAAGAATGGAACGACGCAATTCACTGGCGGCTTCCACAATGCCGTTGATATAGGCAGCGGGTTCAACATGTAATGAAGCTCGAGAAGGAACGGAAGACCCTGTAATAATTGCTACCGTCACACAGCTTTCTGTGTATTCCTTTTGAGCATCATAAAACATTGAATTTGCTGCAATTCCCGGAAATTGATCCATCTGAGGTTGGCATTGCTCCAAGAGTTGACGGGCTTGATCATTCATTTCCGTTGCTTTTTCATATTCACCCCGATGAGTAGAACGAATCGAGGAAGAAGAGAGTTGAATGACTTTGCGCGATGCCACCAACATGGCTTCGCGTGCGCTGTGTTGCGACTCGAGGCTCGCTACTACGTCTGTGATGTCGAATGAAAAATCAGTCATCGTTTTGCATTGATTGCTTACGACGCATCTCTTGTTGCTCTTTAATTTGGATCAACAAATAAATATATGCACCCAAAACGAGATCACAAATAATGTGAATAACCCAGAGAACAGTATTACCTAAAAATGCAGCGAGAAGAAATGTCATGCCTGCGCTGACGAGCATCGCAGTAAATACATCCCGGCGACGTTTCTTGATTGCAGAGGTACGCGACATTGTTTGTGAATGCATTGCACCATCAACCAAACCAGCAGCAGGGCGCATTCGCGCAGTAACAGCTCGGTTCGAATTTCTTAACACACCCAAAGTATTTGTGTAGTCGCCGACAGCGCCTGAGTGACGGTCAGAACGAGCACGCAAGAGAGGCGGAACAAGAACCGCCGCCCAAAGGGCCCCGAGGATGATGAGAACGGGAATAGTCACTCCTTAAAACTCCAGGTCGTGACTATATACGCTACCTCTGATTGAGGCGAAAGGTGTGCATTTCATACTGATTCATATCAGTCAACTCGCAAATGGACATTCAATGCAATTTCATGGCTCTCATATGGAGTTTATGTTTCGATAATAGCTTGTAAGAGAGCGTCAGAGTTAGAACCCAAGATCGTCATCATCAAGAATCGCAGCACGCCTCCAGGGGCCTTGGCTTCCACCACTTTTTTCCCACAACGCCACATCGGTAATTTCCATGGTTCGGTCAATGCTTTTACACATGTCATATACAGTCAATGCTGCAACGGTACAGGCAGTGAGAGCTTCCATTTCCACACCCGTTCGATCTACCGTATCAACTTGGCTTTCGACTTCCACAAAGTTTTCTTCCAAACGAAAGTTAACGAACACACTTTGCACCAACAGCGGATGACACAAAGGCAACAAGTTTGACGTTTGTTTTGCAGCCTGGATACCCGCAACTCGAGCAACTGCCAACACATCACCCTTGGCAATAGAACCAGTTGCAACTTTGTCTGCTGTGTCGGGCAACATTCGAACTTTGCAACGTGCAACGGCTCGACGATGAACCGGCTCTTTAGCGGAGGATTCCGTCATGCGTGCACGACCGAGGGGATCAAGAAAAGTGTATTCCGATGGCATAGAAGATAATCTTACTCTCGCGAGAGGTTATTGTGCATCGAGAATGTCCCCTAATCCTTTGCGGACATCAGTTTCGAGGTCGTCACGTTGTAAGGCTAGCGCCACATTTGCGAGCAGCCAGTCTGTCTTTTGCCCCACATCGTAACGTCCACCAGACAAAATTCGTCCATATACATCTTGCTCTTCAAGCAGAAGAGAAATGGCATCTGTGAGTTGAATTTCTCCACCAAGGCCAGTGGTGATCCTGTCAATACAGTCAAAAATATGTGGATCAAAGATATAGCGCCCAATAATGGCAAAGTTGCTGGGAGCAAGCTCAGGCGAAGGCTTTTCAACGACTCCCGTAATTTTGATTCGTGACGGATCGCCTGGATCAGGCTCGAAAGAAGCACATCCGTAGGAAGAAATCTCTTCGGGTGTCACTTCCATGATGCCCATCACGCTGGAATGCGTAGATTCAAAATCGTCTATCATCGCAGAGAGCAATCGAGAATCGTCGACCATGATGTCGTCACCGAGCATCACCGCAAATGGTTGATCTCCCACATGTTCGTGAGCAGTTGCTACTGCGTGACCGAGGCCATGGGCGTGTGCTTGACGAACGAAATGGATATTCGCGAGCGACTCTATCTCTTCAAGTATTTCGAGTTCAGCAAACTTCCCCTTAGCTCTTAGAGCGTCATCGAGTTCAGCATTGTGAGAAAAGTGATCTTCGATCGCGCGTTTCCCCGGACCCGTAATAATCAAAATATCTGAAATGCCTGCCAGTACTGCTTCTTCCACAACATATTGAATCGCAGGCTTGTCCACGAGCGGAAGCATTTCTTTGGGCTGACTCTTTGTGAGGGGCAAAAAGCGCGTTCCCAAACCAGCAGCAGGAATCACAGCTGTATTCACGGAAGAAGTCTGTGTCATGAATTCTCTGTTTCTCGATATTTGTCCCGACCATGTTTGGTCACCGTATTTTCTTCGCGACGTATGAATCGACGAATATTGGGGATGTGTCTAAGGACAACAAAGCAAAAAAGCAATGTCACAAGAACGCATTCCCATAAATAATAATGGTCGATCGTGATCCATATTGGCAAAACCGCCGCCGCTACGAGGGAGGAAATTACCGGAAGTTTCGTAATTTTCATCACGACTGCCCAGGTCAGGATTGCCGCGATGCCTGCGGGAGGGAATAAAGCGATGACTGCACCTCCACCGGTTGCAATTCCTTTGCCGCCTTTGCGGCCTATGGGAACAACATGGCCCAACATACAAAAAAATGCGACGAGGTAAGCAAGCACTCTTGTTTGTTGGTCTGAAAGATACTCATCCATAAAGACAAGGACAGCAAGCGTCGGCACAAAGCCTTTGAGAATGTCAAGAGCCATTGCTAAGAGGCCCCAACGCCATCCTGCGATTCGCGCAATATTGCTCGCCCCTGGATTGCCTGACCCTTTGGCATACACGTCGTGTCCAGCCATTCGTGCAACGAGAACCGCGAAGGGCAGATTGCCCACCAAGTATGCAGGTATCACAACGAGATAGGCCCACATCACCTTTAGATTGTACTTTCCTCGACGTCAATATGAGTGCCCCAAGTCATTCTGAGTTCTGCATAACAGGGGCTGACTCAAGGATGACGGGACATTTCACGCTAAATTGTGTAGCTATGCCAATGTATGAATACCAGTGTCAAAAATGCGGAAAACATTTTGATGTGGAACAACGCATGATTGACCCGGCCTTGACAACGCACGATGAATGTGGCGGCGATGTTGTCAAAGTTTTCTCGAGTGCCGGCATTGTATTGAAGGGTTCGGGGTTTTATAAAACGGACACACGAAGCACAGCTGCATCTCAAACAAAAAATTCGAAGAAAGCTGATACAGGAAGCAATACAGGTGATTCATCCTCGGCATCGCCGACCGAAACGAAAAAAGCCCCTTCAGAAGGTTCGCCTTCGCCTAAGACCGACTCGAAATCATCGTCATCTACCCCTTCTCCAACCAAGAAAGAAAAGTAGTTGATCTAGCTCAATCTTGTAATATATTGTATATATGGATAGTATGCGCAGGTGCTCAAAAGGTCACCGCGCTCACGACTCGCTACAGTTCTTCTTGTCGTTGTGAGCATCATTGCAACTTACATCGTTCTCGATGCACTCTTGACTTTGCGATCCCTCGCCCATAATCACGGCACACGGCATACATATTTTATAGTCACACACAATCTTGCAAAAGGTTCTGTTCTCACGTCATCAGACTTTAAAGCGCATGCCATGTTTTCCGGAGATGCGCCCACTGGTGCAACAACCTCACAGCCAACGAAACTTTTTACGCGTTCTGATATTGCAGAAGGAACGATTCTGACAAAAAACATGTTGAGTAAAACAGCTGAATCACTTATCGATGAAGACAATCGCATTCTGTTCATTCCTACTTCTGACATTCTCGATGAAAGCATTTCGACAACGACAGACCTTGTCAGTGTCTCGTCTGATGACTTTGGTGCACGATACATTGCTTACGATGCAACAATTCTTTTTGATCTGTCCCCGCCCGATTCTTCACAATACCAAGAAAACAACCATGGGTATTTTGTAGAAGTTACCCAGGACGAAGCCGCGGATATCACACAAGCACTCAGTCAAGGAGACGTGCGCTTCGCTCTTCGACGTAATAATCATTAGTGTATTGCGATGCCCATTATCCATGCAATCATCCTTGGGCTCATTCAAGGTCTCACAGAATTTCTTCCGATTTCATCCAGCGGACACTTAGCAGTAGTTCCACAGCTGTTGGGCTGGGAAGAATTATCGCCCAGTGTAGAAAAAACATTCGATGTCGCACTTCATGCCGGAACTCTTATTGGAGCAGTTGCTTATCTCAATAAAGACGTTCGTCGTATTGTTTTATCTCTCTGGAACGGATTGCGCACGCGGAAAATGGATGACTACGCCAAGCTTGGATTGTTACTTGTCGTCACATCCATTCCCGGCGCTTTGTTAGGTGCATTATTGGAAGAAACTATTTCCGAACATTTGGGTAAGCCTGCACTCATTGCGAGCATGCTTATTATTTTTGGATTGCTATTGTTTGTCTGCGATCGCATTCAAGGAGATCGCAACGACACGAGCTTTAGTATAAAAGATGCTGTCGTCGCGGGAGCGAGTCAGGCCCTTGCTTTGCAACCGGGGGTGAGCCGAAGCGGAATCACAATGACGGCACTTCGTCTCCGCGGTTTTTCCCGCGAATCATCTGCACGATTAAGTTTTTTGATGCTCATTCCCATTGTTGCTGGCGCAGCCCTTTTCACTGGAACAAAAACGATTGCTGGCGAGGGAATTCCTTCATCATTAGTTATTCCCATGATCGTCGGTGTCATTGTTTCTGCAGTTACAGGATGGATTGCCGTTTACGGATTACTCAAAATTGTTCGCACACGATCGTTCACCGGATTTGTGATCTACCGTGTTGCTGCGGGTCTTGGAATCTTTTTGTGGCTGTTTGTTAACTGACATTTTAGGGTGAAACCCTTAAATGTCATCCTGAGGGCTTTAGCCCTAAGGATCTTCGCGGAGCGAAGGATGAGCTTACGTTCGGAGTGTCTTTGGCGAGATCCTTCGACTCGCTTAGTCGCTTCGCTCCTGGCTCGCTCAGGATGATTTTCCAGGGTTCCACCCTGGAAAATCACTTCCCGGTCATCACCATCTCGTCAATTAACACTGTGTTGCCCACAACAGAACCAGGCAACCACCATGTATCGTTTGCCACAGCACTTGTACGGGACAACATTGTCAACAGGTCAGATGCAATCGTTGCTTCCTTAAATGCTTCGGCCATATGACCATCCCGGATCCACACGCCTTGCGCGCCCACTGAAAAATCTCCCGAGAGCGCGTTCACCCCTGAGTGAACACCAAGAAAATGTTGTACATACACGGCTTCGCCTACACGCTCAAAGATTTCTTCAACACTTTCACCGGTGGTTTGTGCGTAGAGAGCACGCATACCCGCTCCAGGTCGTGACGCAACACCGCCCCGACGTGCACAAGCATTGGGCTTCATCTTTAAGCGCCGAGATGAATACATGGTGTGAGCGAACTGTTGCAGCACACCATTCTCAATAAAGATATTTCTCCGTGTGGGCATTCCTTCTGCATCGTATGTTGCTGACGAAAAGGCCTTTTCATGTGTAGGGTCGTCAATAAGTGTTAAGTTCGAGTGGCCAATTGTGTCGCCCAAACGATCAGCAAGAAGGGCTCGACCTTTTGCAACGGCGCCTCCCGACATCATGCCTGCAATAATTCCAAAAAATTGTGTAGCAACAAGAGGATCTAAAATAACAGGCAATGCTTCACTAATGGGTTGTGTCCCTCCCAGCAAACGAAGTCCCCTGGAGAATGCCATTGAGATAACTTCATCGATATTGAGATTTGTTGTTCCTCGTCCAAAAGAAAATCCACTTGATTCAAGCTGTTCATCGTCTCCCAGCATGACAGATGCCGACAAACTTGCAGAAGTCGATGAATTTGTCACCATAATTCCATGGGAGTTTGCAACGACGCTGTGTCCCCATCCGTCTTCATAATCGGCAGAGGGAACATCTTTAATGCGTTCGTCAAAGGAGCTTGCTTTGTGATCAAGTTCTAGAGCAAGCGCAATCTTGTCTTCCAGCGAGAGAGCAAAGATCGAATCATCCCATCCGTCGCGAACAACAGGTTCGACATCATCAATATCTGATGGTTTGACGAGCGTCGCAAACTCATCAGGTTCAGCAATCGAAGCGTTCTCACGCGCAAAGCTAAGTGTCTGCTGAAGAATACCTTCATCCAGCGATTCTGCCCAAGCACTTCCTTCACGATGATCGTTAATAACACGAATTCCCACAGCAGTGGAATTGGCGGTCGTCATGTTTTCTACTTCGCCTCTGTAAACAGTGACTTCCACATCACCGCCTTGAGAAACGTAAACTTCAATTTCTTCGTTTCCTTGTGCTTGTGCGGCAATACGTTGCGCTACTTCTTGCAACATTGTCGTGTCACGCATATTTTTCAGCGCTGTTGAACTCATGTGGATGTTCCTCCCACAGTCATCTTCGCAACACGCAATGTCGGTTGACCCGAAGACACAGGGACTCCCTGGCCATTCTTGCCACACGTCCCTGTCCATGTATCAAAATCGTTTGCAACCATGTCGATATCAAGCATGGTTTGTAAACCATTTCCAATGAGAGTTGCACCCCGAATGGGATAGGTAATGACTCCGTTTTCTACCATGTACGCTTCGGTAATTCCAAATACATATTCACCCGTCACCGTATCTACTTGCCCACCGCCAAGAGCCACACAATATATTCCATAATCGGTAGAGGAAATGATGTCGTCAACACTCATTGATCCAGGTTCAAGATACGTATTGGTCATGCGAACCATAGGAAGATATTCATATGTCTCACGACGGCCGTTGCCCGAAACGCCATGGCCCAGCTTGGTGGAACGCAAAATATCCCACATATAGTCGTTCAAAACACCATCTTTGATCAATGTATTTTTTTGTGCAGGATTTCCCTCGTCATCAAATCGATATGTCCCCCATTCATCACCCATCGTTCCGTCGTCGACGAGCGTCACTAAAGGGGAAGCAACTTTTTTCCCTACCTTGCCAGCAAAAACACTCTGAGATTTGTCAATGTGGTCAGCTTCGAGACCATGGCCACAAGCCTCATGGAAAAGAACTCCACCAGCACCCTTTTTCAGAATCACCGTGAGGTTTCCACTAGGTGCTGGTCGCGCATCAAGAAGAGTCACAGCACGCTGGGCTGCGATACGCGCGATGTTATCGACCGAAAAGATGTCGAAATACTGTGCCCCCATACTTCTTCCTGGCGCTTCGTGTGCACTTTGGATTCCATCAGAATTTTTTGCAATTGTTTGAACAACGCAACGAGTACGCGTTTGCGAATCAGAAACATTGACTCCGGCAGTATTCATAATGAGAACTTCACGTTGACTTTGAGCAATTGTTGCTGATGCTTGAGCAATGGAGGCATGATAACTACGTGCAACATCATCAATCTCTCGCAGTCGTTCTGCCGTTATTGTTGCGGGATCGCGAAACTCTTGAGCATCAAATCCTTGCCGATTATTGACGTCCACGAATAGTGATGCATCCACACCTTTGCCCGATGCAGATATGGCATCTCCGACACCCGCTGATGCACATGCGGCATCCACGGCGACCCTCAGACCCTCAGTTGTAAATGTGCTCGTATAGGCATACCCCACACGAGAATTGTTGACAACACGAATACCTACGCCTTTGCTCAGGCCTGTAGTTCTCGAATCAATACGTTTTTCGTCAAGCGATGTGGCAGCAGTACTGGTCTGTTCACAAAAAGCTTCGGCAAATGAAGCACCTTTTTTCGATGCATAATCCAAGGATTCACTTATTAGTTGGGGATCGATATTCATATTGTCCTCATGTGGATACCCATTCTACGTGTATAGACGACTTTGCTTGAAGTTATTCAAGGCGCACCGGGCGCATGATTGACATCGCGCATGTTAAATTATCTGGAAGTTCGAAGGAGATAGAAATGTCAGACGAAATCAACAACGGCGATCCACTCAACGAGGAGTCCGGATGGGCAGCTCCCGAAGGTGAGTCTACTCCAGCAACTCAACCACCGGCTTCAACATCTGATGCTCCACAAGAATTCCTTCCCGCAGAGGCTTCCGCTACTCAAGTACCCACTCCACCACTTGGAACACCGAATGAACAACCAAAAAAGAAAAGTAAGCTTTGGCTCTGGATCACTCTCTCAATTGTTGTTCCTCTTTTCCTTTGTGGTCTCGGTATAGGTGGATGTACCTTATGGGTGGTAAGTGAAACTAAACCAGCAGTTGATGCAACAAATAAGTTCTATCATGCAGCACAGGATGGCAAAGACTTGGATTCCCTTACATGTAAGCGATTCCTCAAGCAGGATGGATCATTCAACTTTGTATTCCAAAGCAAGGAAGAAACCAAACGAGGAATTGTAAGTTTTGATTTTAAAGATGTTACAACAACAAATGGAGAGGCTGAGGTAACAGGAACAGTCAAGCGGGAAAATGGAACCACTTACAAGACAATTGTGAACTTAGACAAAGAGAATGGCAAATTTAAAGTCTGCACTATCCGTGAAAGTTAATTGGATTTGATGCCCGACATCCCTCAGTCAACAAAAATGAATATTTTTCATAAGGCAAAGAACGCTGAACAACCTCGGCGAATTCTTGTTGAAGTTGTCATCATTGGTTCACTTTATGCGATATATACATTAGGTCGAAACAATACAGATGCGTCGAAGTCGCAGGCGTTCACTAATGCAAAACACATTATTCGTGTGGAACATTTCTTTTCCATGTATATCGAACGATCCATTCACGCATATTTTCTCCCTTTTGATTGGATCATTATTGCGAGTAATTATTTCTATGGCTCGTTTCACTTCATCGTCACGCTTTTTGCTTTGTTCTACGTCTTCGCCAAAGATCCGAAACGCTATTCACATGTGCGCACAACCATTGTGTCCGGAACGCTCATTTCCCTCGTGGGCTTCATCACATTTCCCCTCATGCCACCCCGTTTGATGCCTTCAGACTATGGCTATGTCGATACCCTCGCAAAATATCCCACATTTTGGTCATTTAATACGGAAGAATTCGCAGCAATCTCGAATCAGTTTGCAGCCATGCCTTCTGTGCATATCGTTTGGTCTACGTGGTGCGTCTTTTCGCTTTTCCCTTATATAAAAAAGAGGTGGCTTAAAATTCTTCTCTGTTGCTACCCGATATGCACCCTGTTTGTTGTAATCGTGACTTCAAACCATTACATCCTCGACGCAGTCGGCGGGCTTGCAGTATTTGGAGCGGCTTACTGGGTGAGCCGGATAATCACATCACTGACCACACGCTCCGCCATTGACAAAACAGCATCCTTGGCTGAGATCAACGCCAAGTGACGCGGTGGCAGGTTTTCAATTTTGTAAACAGTAAAAACGCTTTGCTCATTAGGAAGCGCGGTTAAAGGCAATATCGAACAACCGACCCCAGAACGCACTAAGCGGGGCAGCAAACGAATACCTTCACAGTTCACTGGCACATCGAGCGTTACTTCTTCTTTACGCGCAGCCTTATCGATCCATGTACGGAGGGGATTTGTTTTAGGTGTGAGTACGTGAGGGTACTGAGACAGTTCAGCAAAGGTTTTTGGTGAAGAATCCAATCCAAATTCTTTGGGAGCAATACCAACTATTTCTTCATCACATAAAGTTGTTACTTCTACACGGGGATCAGCAACAGGCTCAGTGATAACTGCAACTGAAAGATCGTGTGTAATAACATCAGCCAACAATCGTTCGGATGGAGCTTCGGTAATGTGCAATGTAACGCCAGGTGCAGAATCTCGCATTTCTTGAACAAGCGAAGGAACAATCCATCGACTCGCTGTTCCAATGACACCGATCGAAGCATGCCCGCGCTTGAGACCTTGCAACATCGATAGGTCAACAAGCATTGAATCAATCTCTGCCGTAATACGTTTCGCACGGTCAACAACGACTTGACCTTGTTCTGTCAATCGAGCACCTTGTCGGGAGCGAACAATAAGTGTTGTGTGTAGTTCTTTCTCTAACGCCTGAATCTGAGCCGATACATTACTTTGAACAGTTCCCAAAGAATCTGCAGCGGCGGTAAAGCTGCCTGACTGATGGATGGCTGCAAGCACATCAAGTTGTCTTAGGTCCATGTTGATTCAACTTTCACTTCATAAAGCGACATATATGTACACATTTCTCCGAGATATAGTATCACAAATAGAGATTTATCCTATCTATTATATACGTTTGACGGATGGATCTATGTGTGTCAGAATAACTCTGTTCCCCCATCCATGTCGGGAGGCCAATTCCCCCATTGGCCTTCTGACATAACCTTTCTGGCTTAAATCTTCGAAACGTTCTATACTAAACGGCTCTCGGGAGGCAATAAAAAATGGAATCTACACTCGTATTCACAGGACCACTGACGTGGACCAATAAGGCAGCATGTTGCGGCCAAACATCACTCTTTTTCCCACCACCGGGAGAACGACCGGAAGCTCGCGCACGCCGTGAAGCAAAGGCACGCACCATCTGTGCAGTGTGTCCCGTGATGGAAGACTGCCGCGATTGGGCACGCAATCATCGCGAATATGGTTTCTGGGGCGGCGAATCTGAAGAAGACCGTGCAGCTGCTGGATACCGTGTTGAGATGCCTGTCGGTCGCGTAGCTCGTTACCCGAAGGGCGACGGAGCACCAGTTGCACCTCGTGGTGAAAGCGCTCCTGCGTAACTAGTTTTCTCGGAGGGCCGTGGGCGGAAACCATCTCTATGGTTTTCGCCCACGGCCCTCTTTTTTTATGTAAACCACAAGACGCGATACAACTGAACGAACAGCTGCAACTTTAGTAATTTGGGGGAGGACCGCACCTTGCACTTCGAGCAAGGAACAGCCCTAAAATCAATTACCTTTTTGCGGTCAATACGAGTATTTAACGTTGGATTATCTAGCATTTTCTGCATCGAAGACTCAGAATCCATCATTTGGTATCACCGACCTCAACTGCGCAATCCCATTTTTGTTGCAGCTTTTGAAGGCTGGAACGATGCAGGAGAAGCGGCGAGCGACTCTGTTGCATGGATTGTCGATAAATTTTCTAGCCAACTTGTCGCTGAAATAGAAGGCGATACTTATTTCGATTACCAAGCAGTCCGACCCAATATTTCTGTGGGCGAAGGCGGAATTCGCCAAGTATCGTGGCCACGAAATCGCATTTACGGAATCTCTCTCGACGACAGTGATCGCGACATTGTCGTGATGCTCAGTCATGAGCCCAACTATCGATGGAAGGCCTTCTGCGTAGACATTCTTCAGGTCATCTCAGAGCTCAAATGTGAAGAGATTTTTACATTTGGTTCCATGATGGCTGAGGTTCCCCACACGCGACCTACTCGTTTGACCGGAATTGGATCAGAACGTGAGCGTTTAGACGCGCTAGAAGTTTTGCCCTCAAACTATGAAGGCCCGACAGGAATCATCGGAGTCCTCCACGAGTACTTAACCCAGAATCATTTATCTTCTACATCCTTGTGGGCAACGATTCCCCACTATGTTGCTCAACGTCCTCAACCCGCAGCCATGAATGAATTACTCAATACATTTAGCGCGTTAGTGGGAGTCGACTTTGACACCAGCGACTTGGCTAGCCAAGCAGCCGACTGGGTGAATCACGTCAATGATGCAGTTGCGGATGACGACCAGGCGGTCGAATATGTTGCGGAACTTGAAATGCGATACGACTCAGGAGATTTTGCTGAAACATACGAACTTGCTGATGAAGAATTCCCGAGCGCGGAAGCGCTAGCTGCTGAAGTGGAAAAATTCCTCCGAGATCAGCCGCCAGAGAAGTGACTTTTTGGAAGGCTTCGCCTTCCAAAAAGTCATCCTGAGCCAGGAGCGTAGCGACTAAGCGAAGGATCTCAATATGGAAGTGGTCATTGAAGTTGAGATTCTTCGTTACACTCTGAATGACAGGGCTGCGCGGAGATCATTCGGGCTAAAGCCCTCTGGATGACGAGAGGTAACGCCTCGGAATGACCTTAATTAGTAAAAATCGCCGAGGGAGCGAATAACGCCTTCATAAAGATCTGTAGTGTGTTGTAAAGATTTCACACTCACCTTTTCGTTTCTTCCGTGGAACATCGCTAAGTGCCCAGCATAGGTTGTGTCATCTGGTGCAAATAATGCTGCACCATAGGCAACTGCGCCATTCCATCGCCAAAAGCGCGAATCAGTTCCAAACGTTGAAATGGTTGGCAATAGTTGTGCGCCGGGAAAAATACCTGAAGACACTCGCTGGAGTGCATCCCACAAGGGCGTATGAGTGGGAGACACGGAACTTTCTTCATCTTGAGAATAAGAAATCGTGACCTGATCTGCATACGGGCCGAGAATGTCGTCAATCATGGCAGCAACCTGAGCCA